>NZ_JBNZCE010000067.1:0-18086 GCF_050589265.1 Actinoplanes sp. G11-F43 | reverse complement strand
GTTCGCTCTCCCGAAACAACGACCCACCCCGCCACGGAACGTTCGCTCTCCCGAAACAACGACCCACCCCGCCACGGAACGTTCGCTCTCCCCGAAACAACGACCCACCCCGCGACAGAACGTTCGCTCTCCCCGAAACAACGACCCACCCCGCGACAGAACGTTCGTTCTCGCGAAAGAAGGGGCGGCTTTGCGACAGAACGTTCGTTCTCGCTGACCGGACGGGCGCTGGCTCGCCGGAGGGCTCAGGACCTGCGCTCGTACAGGGTGATCGTCGCTCTCTTGGCGTGCCACGTGCCGGCCTTGCGGTAGTCGGCGGACAGCAGCGGGCGCAGATCGGGCCGGGCGCTCACCGGATCGTCGCGGCGGGCGCCGACCATCAGCCAGATCCGGCGGGCGCCGGTGACGTGGGCGGCGGCGTCGGTGTGTTCGGTGGCGATGAGCCAGCCGGTTTCGGCGGACGGCACCCGGACCAGTGGGTCGGCGGGGGCCAGTGGTGAGGCGAAGCCGGAGTCGGGGTCGCGCAGGTAGTAGTCCATGCCGGCGCGGGTGGACCGGTTCTGCGCGGGATAGACGATCACGTCGCCGGGTGCGGCGCGGCTGGTGATGATCTGGGCGGCGGTGCGGTAGTCGGGTCCGGTCTTGGCGTCGTGGGCGCGGACCGCCCGCTGGCCGGGGATGGCGATGGCGCCGAGCAGCAGCAGTGCGGTGATCACCCGGAGGAGGGTGAACCGGGGCCAGCCGTCGCGGCCGCCGGTGAGGGCGACGGCGGCGAGCATGGCCAGCGGGGCGAGGACGACGAGCAGGTAGCGGGCCACCCACATGGGTGAGATGAGTGCGGACACCACGGCCAGGACGGCGAGGGGGCCGACCGCGAACAGGGCGACGGGGGCGAGCCTGCGCAGGGGGCGCCAGGAGACGAGGACGGTCAGGCCGATCAGGAACCAGGCGACTTCGCGGGAGCCGGTGATCTCGCCGGGCATGCCGTGCAGGCTGCGCAGGGTGAGCGGGTCGACCCAGTGGAGTTGGGTGTCCTGCTGGTGCAGGCCGAACCAGGCGATCGGCAGGAGCGGGAGCAGGGCGGCGGTGACGGTGCCGGCCCAGGCGGGGATCCGGTCGCGGCGGTGCAGGACGACGAACGCGGCGTGGGCGACGAGGGTGGTCAGCGCGACGAGGTGGAACAGGCCGGTGAGCAGGACGCTCAGGCCGTACCAGAGCCAGGGTGTGCGGTTTCGGACCAGCAGCAGCAGTGCGAGGACCGCGAAGAAGCAGGCGAAGGCGTACGGCCGGGCTTCGGCCGCGTAGCGGGACGTGTTCGGGATCATGCACAGGATCAGTCCGGTGACCAGGCCGGCCATCGGGGTGAAGAGGCGGCGGCCGAGTTCGGCGGTGACCGCGACGGCGCCGGCCATGGCCACGATCGACGGGAGTCGCAGGGTGGTCTCGGAGGTGCCGGCGAGGGCTGTCCACCAGTGCAGGAGCAGGTAGTAGAAGCCGAAGACGGCGTCCAGGTTGGGGAGCAGGTCGAGGATCTGCGGGACGGAGCGGGAGGAGACTTCGGCGGAGGTGACCTCGTCCCAGCTGAGGGCGGGCCGGCCGGCGTGGACGAGGCCGACGCCGAGCATGAGCGCGCCGGAGAGTCCGGCGGGCAGGATCCGCAGCAGCCACGGCGCGATCGGGGTTCGGGGTGGTGGTGGCGCCACCACCGGTGGACTGCCGACCTCCGGTCGTGTCGTCGTCTGTGTCTCGTTCAACCCGTCACCCCCGCCGGCGTCACCGCACGTGCTTCGGTCCCTGACGGTCAGGTACACGCCGCACGGGGGTCGTCCGGATCATCCGGGCGGCGAATTGAGCCGTCGAACACCCACGTTCCCCCGTCGCGACGATGAACGCGAGTCAGCCGGGGAACTCTCTCACCAGGCGGGTGTACTCGGTCTCGGTGCCGATGGCGGCGCGTATTTCGGGCCGGTGGGCGTACTCGTGCACGGCGTAGGAGAGGAACCGCGCGTCGATGCTGACGGCGGGCAGCGCGGGCCCGATCGGGCGCCAGCCGCGGCGGCGGATCAGGCCGGCTCGGGAGAACATCAGCGACACCTTGTCGCGGCCGGTGACGTACGCCGGGTTGGGGACGCCGGTGAACGCCTCCCACGGGATGACGATCGAGCCGAACGGCTGACGGTCCTCGACTCCGTCGGGGGTCAGGCGTACCCCGCCGGCCCGGAAGACCAGGCACCAGCCGAGGGTCAGCGCGGTGGCCCAGACGGCGATGAGCACGGTGTCGAAGAGGTCCCCGCCGAGGAGACCGCTGACGCTGGTGCCGCCCTGGACGGTGAACGCCGCGAAGAGCAGGGTCATCCCGGCGGCCGGCAGCGTCTCGAACGAGGGCGCCTCGGGGCGGACCCGCAGAGCCACCGGGTGGTAGCCGCGCAGGGCGACCAGGGCGAGCACGAACGCGCCGAGTATCACCACGGTGCCGGTGACGAAGACCAGGTCCCGGTCCGCCGCCGACTGCCGGAGCAGTCCGAGGCCGGCCGCCAGGGCCAGTGACAGCAGCAGGACGGCGGGGCGGTTGCGGCCCACCAGCGAGCACACCTTGATCAGCACGGCCACGATGGTAGGGGAGGCCGGCGACGGTACGGCCGTGGAGTCCCCGGACCCCACGGCCGTTCGGTGTGTGTCAGCTGCCGATCGGCCCGCCGTCGGCCTTCCAGGTGACGACGACGCCGGGTTTGGCGAAGTCGCCGTCCGGCCAGACCGAGGCCGGGTTGTCCACCGACGCGCCGGTGATCTCGCCGGGGTGCTGGACGGCGACGAAGACCGACCGGTCGTCGCCGGTGATGAACGGGCCGCAGGTCTCGGCGCCCTTCGGCACGGTCAGGAACTGGCGCAGGTGGCCGCGCTCCTTCCCTTCGATCGGGGTGGCGAAGAGGCCGTCGTTGCTGCCGAGCGCGTTGCCGTCGGTGGAGATCCACAGGTTGCCGGCGCTGTCGAAGGCGACGTTGTCGGGGCAGGAGATCGGCGAGACCTTGGTCTTGTCGTATCCGCCGAAGTAGGTGTCGGCCGCGGCCGGGTCACCGCAGACGATCGGCAGGTCCCAGGTGAACGTGGTGCCGGTGTGGTCGCCGCGGTCCTCGGTGATCTCGAAGATGTGGCCGTGTTTGTTGGCGTTGCGCGGGTTGGCCTCGTCGGCTGCCGGGTTCGTGCCGACGCCGCGGTTGGTGTTGTTGGTCATCGCCGCGTAGATCTTGCCGGTACGCAGGCTGGGCTGGACGTCCTCGGGACGGTCCATCTTGGTGGCGCCGACCGCGTCGCCGGCGAGCCGGGTGAAGGTGAGCACCTCGACGGCGGTCATGCCGGGCACGAAGGACCGGTTGCCGGACACCAGCTTGATCCACTTGCCCTTGCCGTCGAACCGCTTGTCCGACGGCAGCTTGCCGGTGCCGTCGATCTCGCCGGCCGGGCTGTCGCCGGTGGCCTTGGCGACGTAGAGGGTGCCGGACTCCAGCAGGGTCAGGTTGTGCTTGCGGGCCCACGGGGCGTCGCTCTTGATGTACTTCTTGTCGGAGACGAACTTGTACAGGTAGTCGAAGCGCTCGTCGTCGCCCATGTACGCGACGACGTGCCCGCTCTTGGCGACGATGACGTTGGCGCCCTCGTGCTTGAACCGGCCCATCGCGGTGTGTTTGCGCGGCCGGCCCTCCGGGTCGAACGGGTCGACCTCGACGATCCAGCCGAACCGGTTGACCTCGTTGGGGTGCTTGGCCAGGTCGAACCGCTCCTGTGCCCGCTCCCACTTGCGGCTGCCGCTGGGGTACCGGGCGGTGGTGGTGACGCCGTACCGGTTGAGCTTGGTCTTGACGTCGGCCGCGACCGCGTCGCCGCCGACGAAGTACTGGTTGAAGTTCTCCTCGCCGGACAGCACGGTGCCCCACGGGGTGACGCCGCCGGCGCAGTTGTTCAGCGTACCGATGACGATCTTTCCGGACGGGTCGGCGGCGGTCTTCACCACGGCTGAGCCGGCGACCGGGCCGGTCAGTTTGAACTCGGTGTCCAGGGCGGTGATCCGGCGGTTGTAGCGCAGCTGGCGGGCCTTGACCGGCTTCCAGTTGCCGGTACGCCCGACCTTCTCGATCTCCACCACGGACAGGCCGTGGGCGGCGATGGCCACCTTGACCTGTTCCAGGGTGAGCGCGTCCTGGGTGGTGAAGCCCCGGAACATCAGGTCCTCGTTGGTGTACTCGTGGTTCACCACGAGCAGCGCCCGGTCCTTCTCGCCGGGCACCGGGACGACCCCGACGAAGTCGTTGTTGTAGCCGAACTGCCGGGACTGGGCGGCGGCGGTCTGCCGGTCCACGTCGAACGCGGGCGCGCCGGGCACCACCGGGTCGCCCCAGCGGATCACCACCGATGAGCGGTAGCCCCGCGGGACGGTGAACGCGTCCAGGGTGTTCGGGGCGACCGGTGTGAAGCCGATCCGGCCGGCTTTCGCAGGGGGCTGATGCCCCTTGCCGTGCGCGGCGGCCGGGCTCGCGGCGAGGGTGGACCCGCCGAAGCCGAGCACCATCGCGCCGGCCGCACCGGCGGCGATCACACCGCGGCGGCTCATCTCGGCGTTCACCACGTCACCCAGGTACGGGTTGGCCGATTCGTTCGGCACCGGATGGTCACACGCGTTGCCGCATCGGTACAGGCAGGTCATCGCGTCTCGGCTGCCGCCGCTGTGTCCCAGCAGCGGCAGCAGGCGGCGCTTGAAGTCCGGCATCGGTTCGTTCTCCTCGGTCTCTCGCCGTCCTGCGACGGCGCGCTGCCCGGACGCTAAGAAGCCGAGGTGTACGCGGAAGTGAACGAGGGGTGAACGTCCACGACGGACGCCTGAAGATCTCTCGCGGGTGATCGGCGGAAGCCGCACCCGAGTCCGGCCCGAGCCGGACCCCGTTCTCCCTGGTTAACGCTAACAAATGCGTGGTCGCGGTGTTGCAGCGCTGCAAGCGCATCGACGCCCAGCTCTTGACAGGGGTGTCGATGTTTGCGTACACATTGCTGAACCCGTCCACCGGAAACACTTCTGAAACCGTTGCGATCCGCACCGGAGGACCCTTCATGCGCAGAATCCCCTACCGCCTAGCGGGCGCGGCCGCCGTTCTGGTCACGCTGCCGCTCGCGGTCTCGCCACCGGTGGCCGCCCACGCGGTCGAGCCGGACTACACCATCACGGTGACCCCGGGCGCCACCGGCGCCGCCATCCCCGACTCGATGTACGGCGTCTTCTTCGAGGACATCAACTACGCGGCCGACGGCGGCCTCTACGCCGAACTGGTACGCAACCGGTCGTTCGAGTTCAACAGCACCGACGCGGCCGGCTGGAACGGGCTGACCGGATGGACCGCCACCGGCCCGGCCACGGTGACCAACGACGATCAGCGGCTCAACGAGCGCAACCGGAACTACCTGACGGTGACCGGGGCGGCCACGCTGGTCAACTCCGGGTACAACACCGGCCTGGCCGTGAAGAAGTCGGACAGGTACGAATTCTCGGTCTGGGCGAAGGGCTCGACGTCGGTCCAGGTCGCCCTGCAGACCGCGGACGGCACCGCGCTGTCGGCCCCGATCACGATCGCCGTCGCCGGTGACACCTGGAAGAAGTACACCGGCACCCTCCGGGCCACCGCCACCAGCGACGTCGCCCGGCTGAGCGTCAGGACCGCCGGCAGCGTACGCCTGGACGAGATCTCGCTGTTCCCGAAGGACACCTACAAGGGCCGGGCCAACGGGCTGCGCAAGGACCTGGCCCAGAAGGTCGCCGACCTCGATCCCGGCTTCGTCCGCTTCCCCGGCGGCTGTCTGGTCAACACCGGCAGCATGTACGCCTACGACGCCGCGAACAACTACCCGCGGGCCCGCGCGTACCAGTGGAAGGACACCGTCGGCCCGGTCGAGACCCGGGCGACGAACAAGAACTTCTGGGGCTACAACCAGACCTACGGTCTCGGCTACTACGAGTACTTCCAGTTCTCCGAGGACATCGGGGCCATGCCGCTGCCGGTGGTGCCCGCCCTGGTGACCGGTTGTGGCCAGAACCGGGCGACCGTCGACGAGGCGCTGCTCCAGCGGCACATCCAGGACGCCCTGGACCTGATCGAGTACGCCAACGGGCCGGCCACCAGCACCTGGGGCAAGGTCCGGGCGGCGGCCGGGCACCCGAAGCCGTTCGGGCTGACCACGATCGCGGTCGGCAACGAGGAGAACCTGCCGAACGAGTACTGGGCGAACTTCCTCAAGTTCGAGGCCGCGATCAAGGCGAAACACCCGGACATCGTGGTGGTCAGCAACTCCGGCCCGGACGACCAGGGCGCCACCTTCGAGAACCTGTGGGCGAAGAACCGGGCGCACGGCTCGGACATGGTGGACGAGCACTACTACAACAGCCCGGCCTGGTTCCTGCAGAACAACAAGCGTTATGACGCGTACGACCGCAATGGTCCCAAGGTCTTTCTCGGCGAGTACGCCTCGCTGGACAACAAACTGTTCAACAGTCTGGCCGAGGCCGCCTACATGACCGGCCTGGAGCGCAATGCCGACGTGGTGAAGATGGCGTCCTACGCGCCGCTGCTCGCCAACGTCGACAACGTGCAGTGGAAGCCGGACATGATCTGGTTCGACAACGACGAGTCGTGGGGCTCCACCAGCTACCAGGTGCAGAAGCTGTTCATGAACAACGTCGGTGACCGGGTCGTCCCGTCCACCGCCACCGGCAACGTGGTGCAGCCGAAACCGATCACCGGCGCGATCGGGCTGTCCACCTGGCGGACCGCCGCGACCTACGACGACGTCAAGGTCACCCGGCCGGACGGCACCGTGCTCTACAGCGACGACTTCAACGACGGGACCGCCGACGGCTGGACCTCGGTGACCAACCGGGGCAACTGGACAGCGGGCAACGGTGGATACGCGCAGACGACCACCGACACCGAGGACACCATGGTCAAGGCCGCGACCATCGGCGAGACCGATTACGACTACACGCTGAAGGCCACCAAGCAGTCCGGCGCGGAGGGCTTCCTGGTCGCGTTCGGCATCCAGGAGACCGGCCGGTTCTACTGGTGGAACCTGGGCGGCTGGAACAACACCCAGGGCGCGGTCGAGAAGGGCGTCACCTCGGCCAAGGAGCAGATCCTGACCAAGCCCAACGTGGTGACGACCGGACAGACCTACGACCTCAAGATTTCGGTACGGGGTACCAAGGTCACCCTGATCCTCGACGGCGTGGAGTGGGCCTCGTTCGACGACAACGCGGTCACCGAGCCGTTCGCACAGGTCGTCACCGAGGACACCCGCCGTGGCGAGCTGATCGTCAAGGTGGTGAACGCGCAGGACACCCCGGCGGTCACGAAGATCGACCTGGGCAGGCGCAAGGTGGCCCGTACCGCGAAGCAGACCGTGATCACCGGTGACCCGGGCGAGCAGAACACCCGGTCGGCCGAGCCGATCCTGCCGGTCACCTCCACGGTGAGCGTCGCGAGCGTCTTCACCCGCGAGTTCCCGGCGAACTCGGTCACCTTCCTCCGCATCAAGACGACCCGGTGAGGGGCCCGCTGATGAACCGTCGAACCGTACTGGCGGGTGGCGCCGTGGGTGCCATGGCCGTCGTCCTGCCCGGGGGCGCGTCCGGCGCGCCCACCCTCCGGCCCGATGCGGAGATCTACGGCGTGCCCACCGTGGACCCGCTGATCAGCCAGCGTGCCGACCCGTGGATCACCAAACCGGTCGGCGGGCAGTACTACTTCACCGGCTCGGTGCCCGAATACGATCGGCTGATCGTGCGCGGCGCCCCGACCATCGAGGGCCTGGCCGACGCCGAGGAGTCGGTGATCTGGCGGCGTCCCACCAGCGGCACCATGGGCGGCCACATCTGGGCGCCGGAGCTGCACCGGATCGGCGGGCGGTGGTACATCTACTTCGCCGCCGGGGACGCCGGGGACGTGTTCCGGATCCGCACCTACGTGCTGGAGTCGGCCCTCGACGACCCGCGGGACCCGGCCGGCTGGACGCTCAAGGGCAAGCTGGTCACCGAGTGGGACGGGTTCACGCTCGACGCCACCTCGTTCACCCACAAGGGCCGGCAGTACCTGGTGTGGGCGCAGAGTGAGCCGGAGATCGCGGTCAACACCAGCCTGTACATCGCCGAGATGGCCAATCCGTGGACGCTGAAGACCAAGCCGACCCGGATCGCGACTCCCACCCTGAGCTGGGAGATCATCGGGTTCCGGGTGAACGAGGGGCCGGCGGTGCTGATCCGTAACGGCCGGGTGTTCCTCGCCTACTCGGCCAGTGCCACCGACTCCAACTACTGTATGGGGCTGTTGACGGCGTCGGCGTCGGCTGATCTGCTGTCCCGGTCCAGCTGGACCAAACACCCGGATCCGATTTTCACGACGAATGAGGCCACGTCGCGTTTCGGGCCGGGACACAACTCGTTCACGGTGACCCCGGACGGGACCGACGTGCTGGTCTACCACGCGCGGGACTACCGGCAGATCACCGGCGACCCGCTGTACGACCCCAACCGGCACACCCGCGTGCAGAAGCTCTACTGGCACGAGGACGGGACGCCGCTGTTCGGTATCCCGGTCGGGTCGGGCGGGCCGATCGTGCGGCTGTCGCCGTCGGACGCGCCGCGCTCGTTCGTCAAGCACGAGGGTGACGTGTTGCGGACCGCGCACGCGCCGCGCGAGCTGGAGCTGACCCAGTTCCGGTTCGTCGCGGGGGCCGGCGACACGGAGACGGTCCAGTCGGTCGACCAGCCCACGAAGTTCCTGACGGTCAGCGGCACCACGGTATCGCTGAGCACCACCGGAACACCTGTCACCCGGGTGGCGTCGCGGGGCGGGGTGACCGTCCGGGTCGCGCCCGGCCGGTACCTACTGGCCCGCAACGGGCAGCTCACGGTCAGTGACAGGGCGACGGTCTTCAAGCTCAGCTGACCGATTCCGATCGATACGGGGCGCGCCTTCGGGTGCGCCCCGTTTTTGTGGGCCTGATCTCCTCTCTAAAACAGGACTTTCAAACTCTTCTTTTAGTACGGTCGACCCGTGCGACTGAACCGATCCACCGACATCGGGCTGCGCGTCCTGATGCTCGCCGCCGCCCGGGCCGACGACCTGCTCACCATCGACGAGCTGGCCGCCTCGGTGGCGGTCCCGCGCAGCCACCTCGCCAAGGTGGTCCAGCGGCTGCAGCATCTCGGCCTGCTCGACACGGTGCGCGGCCGCTCCGGCGGGGTCCGCATCGCCACCGGCGCGCAGGACGCGTCCATCGGCGGACTGGTCCGCGACCTCGAGGGAGACACCGAGGTCGTCGAATGCGGCGGGGAGACCCCCTGCCCACTCAACGTGGGTTGCCGCCTGCGGGGAGCGCTGCGTGTCGCACAGGAGGCGTTCTACGCCTCGCTCGACCCCCTCACGATCGGCGATCTGGCGGCGCCACCGGTCCGCCAGGTGCTCCTCGCCCTCGGCCCCACCCGCTCCTGACTTGGAGGAAGAATGCTCTCCTCATCCAGTGCCCCGATCATCGAGGCCACCCTGCCGGTCGTCGGCGAGCACCTGGAGACCATCTCCGGCGTCTTCTACGACACGATGCTCGGCGAGAACCCGGACCTGCTGAACCTGTTCAGCCGCTCCGCCCAGGCCACCGGGGAGCAGAAGAGCGCCCTGTCCGGCGCGGTCGCCGCCTACGCCGCCCACCTGATCGGCGCCGGCCCCGACGGCGCCGTGTTCGAGCACATCGTCGAGCGCATCGCCCAGCGGCACTGCGCCCTCGGCATCCGTCCCGAGCAGTACACGATGGTCGGCCGTTACCTGCTCGGCGCGGTCGGCACGGTCCTCGGCGACGCGGTCACCCCGGCCGTCGCCGCCGCCTGGGACGAGGTCTACTGGCTGTTCGCCGCCCGCCTGATCGGCCGGGAGGCGCGCATCTTCGCCGAGGCCGGGGTGAACGGCGCCGACCCGTGGCGGACCTACACGGTGATCAGCAAGGTCACCGAGGCCCACGACGCGGTCTCGTTCGTGCTGTCGCCGGCCGACGGGCGGCCGGCCCCCGACTTCCACCCCGGCCAGTACGTGACGGTCGACGTCGCACTGCCCGGCGCCGGACAGCAGCTCCGGCAGTATTCGCTGTCCCAGGCCCCGGCCGGCGGCACCCTGCGGATCACCGTCCGCCGGGTGCGCGGGATCAACGGCGCCCCGGACGGGGTGGTCTCCGGTCACCTGCACGAGCACGTGCGGGCCGGCGACGAGCTGAGGCTGAGCCAGCCGTACGGCGATCTGACCCTGACCCGGGACCACACCCCGCTGCTGCTGATCAGCGCCGGGGTGGGGGTCACCCCGATGGCGGCGATCCTGGACCACGTGGCCCGCAACCAGCCGACCCGGGAGGTGACCGCGGTGCACGCCGACCGCAGCCCCGACCGGCACCCCCTGCGCACCGACATGACCGGGTACGGCGCCCGGCTGCGCTCGTTCCGCAACATGTACTGGTACGAGCAGGCCGCCGAGGAGCCGGACACCTTCCTCGGCCGGATCGACACCGACCTGATCCCGGTGCACCCGGACGCCGAGGTCTACCTGTGCGGGCCGGCGCCGTTCATGCAGGCGGTCCGGGCCGGGCTGCACCGCCGGGGCGTCGCCGACGAGCGGATCCGGTACGAGGTGTTCGGCTCCGAGCAGTGGCGCCGGCCCGTGCCGGTGGCCGCCTGACGACCCCCGTTCGTTCGTGTGCCGATCTGTGGCTCGATCCGAGCCACAGATCGGCACACGGTGTGGCGGTATGGCGGTGTGGCGGTGTGGCGCGGTCTTGCCGCGTTGCAAACGGTTCGCTCAGGTCGGGCCGGGGCGCACCGATAGAGCCGGGCGTGTGCACCGTCGAAGCCCCTCAGATCAGCGCCCCGGCGGCCGGCCTCCGGGAACGTGCCGTGGACTCCTCCGGACTGGCCTTCCTGCAGATCGACAGGTTCGGAGTGATCCGCGACTGGAATCCGGCCGCCGAGAAGATCTTCGGCTGGACCCGGGACGAGATCATCGGGCAGCGCCTGACCGAGACGATCATCCCGCCGGCGCTGCGGTCCGCGCACAGCGCCGGATTCGCCAGGCACCTGGTCAGCGGGGAGAGCGACATCATGGGCCACCCGGTCGAGGTGCCCGCGGTCCACCGGGACGGCTCCGAACTGCGCGTGTCGATGACCGTCGACACGCTCGGCCCGGACGGCTTCTTCGCCTTCGTCACCGACCAGACCGACGGGCACCGCGCCCAGCAGGAACTCCAGCGCAGCAACACGCTGATCAGCGCGATCCTGCAGCACACCACCGCGATGATCTCGGCGAAGGACCTGGACGGCCGCTACCTGTTCGTCAACGGCGAGTACGAGCGGGTCTTCCAGGTCACCGCGGCCGACCTGGTCGGCCGCAGCGAGGCCGACCTGCTGTCCGCCGCGGTGGTCGCGGTCGGGCGCACCCACGACCAGGAGGTGGCCGAGACCGGACAGGCCAGGACGGTCCTGGAGGAGATCCCGTTCGGCGACGAGATCCGCCAGTACGTGGTCACCCGGGTCCCGCTGACCGACCCGGACGGCACCGTCTACGGCGTGTGCACGATCGGCATCGACGACACCGTCCGGCGGCGCAGCGAGGACGTGATCGCGGCCGGCGAACAGCGCTTCTGGAACACCGTGAACAACGCGCCCGGCATGCTCTACCAGTTCCGGATGGAACCGGACGGGGAGGCCTCGTTCACCTTCGTCTCCGAGGGCTGCCGCGACATCTACCTGGTCACCCCGGAGGAGGTGCTGGCCTCATCCGGCCGGATCATCGACGTGATCGCCCCCGAGGACCGCGAGGCCTACCTGGAGAGCGTGCTGCACTCGGCCCGCACCCTGGAACCCTGGCACTGGCGCGGCAGCATCATCCGGCGCGACGGCACCCGGCGCTGGCTGTACGGGGTGTCCCGCCCCCACCGTGAACCGGGCGGCGCCGTCGTCTGGGACGGCATGCTCCTGGACCGCACCCGCGAACGCCACACCGAGGTGGACCTGGAAGCCGTCCGCGGCGACCTGACCGACCTGGTGGACCGCCTGGCCGTACTGGCCGCGGTACTCCCGGCGGGCCCGGCGCCGGCCCCCGAACTGGCCGCCCTGGTGACCGAGAGGGATCAGGAGGCGCTGCTGGACGCGTGGCGCGTGGCCCTTCGCGGCGAACGCATCGACACGGTCCTCGCCGGCCACGACAGCCGCATGCTCGTCCGCCTGCGCCCCCGAGGCTACGAGGAGGTGGTCGCGTCCTGCTTCCCGGTGGCTCTCCCGGATTGCGCGGCCCCCGCGAGCAAGAACGTTCCGTCCACCAACGCAACGACCACCCCGACCACCGCGATCACGGCAACCACCGCAAGCAAGAACGTTCTGTCTACCCGCGGAACGGACTCGCCGGACTCCCCGACCACCCCGACCACCCCGGCCACCCCAAGCAAGAACGTTCTGTCTACCGGCGGCGCCGCGTGAGCGGGTCGGCCGGGCCTCGGCTGCCCCGTAAGCTCGGTGAGATCGGTATCCCGATGACGCCGTTGCCCGCGCATACCCCGACCGGTGACGTCCAGGCGATCCTCGACGCCGACGGGCTCGCCCCCGGGGTGATCGTGGCGTCCGGCGGCGGCTACCGGCTGATCAGCCGGTCCGTGGTGGACCGGGTCCGGACCGGGTGCACCGCCGGTGAGCTGACCTCGGTGTCCACCCTGGAGCTGCCCGCCGACACCGACATCGACGTGGCCGCCGAGGCCGCGCTGGACCGGCCCGCCGACGAGCGGGAGGAGCCGGTGCTGGTGTGCTGGCCGGACGGCCGGTACGGGATCGCGCCGATCGTCGACCTGCTCGCCGCGATGGCCGGCCGGTTCGCCCGGCTGTCCCGCACCGACCCGCTGACCGGGCTACCCAACCGCGCCGCCGTCCAGTCCGAGGGCCAGCGCCGGCTGGACGCCGGTGAGCTGGTCGCGGTCGTACACCTCGGTCTGGATCGTTTTCAGGACGCCAACGACGTGCTCGGTCATCTCGGCGCCGACGTCCTGCTGAACCGGGTGGCCGCCGCGCTCGGCAGCGCCCGGGGCAGCGGCAACCTGGCCGCCCGGCTGGACGGTGACCAGTTCGTGGTGCTGCTGTCCGATCTGCCGGCCGGGCAGACCCCGCAGAGTGTGGGCCGCCGTCTGGCCGCCGGCATCCGCGGCCCGCATCCGGTCGACGGCCTGCCGATCAGCGTCGAGGCCAGCATCGGCATCAGCCACGCCGACCACCACGACGTCACCGTGCTGATGCGCCGGGCGGCCGCGGCCATGCGCCGGGCCAAGCACGAGCGCACCGGTGTCGTCGAGTGGACCCCCACCCTGGACACCAACCAGCGGGTCGACCTGCGTCAGCTCACCGAGTTGCGGGCCGGGCTGCGTACCGGCCATCTGCGCCTGCACTACCAGCCGTTGCACGACGCGGCGAGCCGGCGCATCCACGGCGCCGAGGCCCTGGTCCGCTGGCAGCACCCGCAGCGCGGCCTGCTGCCGCCCGGTGTCTTCCTGCCGGACGCGGAACGGTCCGACGTGATCCTGGAACTGACCGACTGGGTGCTGGCCGAGGCCCTGCACCAGGCGTCGGTGTGGGCGAAAGCCGGCCATCACATCCCGGTGTCGGTCAACCTGCCGCCCGCCTACCTGGCCCAGGATCGCGCCGTCGACACCATCCTCACCCTGCTGGACCTGCAGCGGGTGCCCGCCACCATGCTCACCGTGGAGATCACCGAGACGGCGGTGCTGACCCGCCAGGAGCAGGTCGCCGCCCAGCTGGCCCAGTTGCGGGCCCGGGGCGTGCGGGTGGCCGTCGACGACTTCGGCACCGGCTACACGTCGCTGGGCCTGCTCCCGGCGCTGCCCATCGACGAGCTGAAGATCGACCGTTCGTTCGTGGTCCGCATGCACGACTCCCCCGCCCACGCCACCATCATCGACTCGGTGATCGCGATCGCCCGCGCCCTGGGCCTGACGGTGGTGGCCGAGGGTGTCGAGGACGAGCCCACCGCCGCCGACCTGACCACCGCGGGCGTCGACCTGCTGCAGGGCTTCGGCCTGAACCGCCCCCAGCCCCCGGACGTCATCCCCACCCTGCCGGGCCTGGTCACCGGCTCTCTCACCGGGGTGTGAGAGAGCCGTCGGCGGGCGCCGCGATCCGGTACATCGCCTCGACCGGCAGCCGGGGGTTGGCCGCCGCGTACTCGCCGAGGTCCGGATCGTCGAGCAGTTCGATGATCCGGGGCACCGGAAGGCGCGGGCAGGAGGCCATCGCCTGCCGCACCGGGGCGTCCGGATCGTTCACGAGTCGCGCCACGAGTGCCGGTTCGGCGTCCGGATCACGAGCGACCAGCAGCCGTACGGAGGGGTCGGCGTGGTCGGCGAACACGGCCAGGCCCGCTGACGGGAAGCGCGGGTTGTCGATCAACTGGTCGCGGCCGCAACCGTGATACTCCAGGTGACAACGCAGGAGAAGCCGCGGCGGTACGCCCGGGTGGTGCAGTGCGAGCAGTATCCGTACGCCAGGATCGGGGTCGTCGGCGAGAGCGTCGACGGCCTCGGCCGGCAACTCGGGATTGCGGGCGGCCCGCCGGCGCAGCAGCGGATTCACCGAACCGGCCCACCGTGACGCGTCGGCGAGCGGAGGCACCGGTTCGGCGGACGGATGACCCTCGGACCGGCACCGGCCGGCGGTTCCGAAGTGGCCGTCACCGTCGATCGTGGTGACGTCGATGTCGATGCCGGCCCGCTCCCGCTCGGTGAGACCCGGATGGACCGAGACCGCGGTACGGACCTCGGCGGCCGGGTCGGCGGCGAGTGCCAGCAGTTGCTCATGGTTCAGGTCGGAGCGCCCGGCCACCCGGCGCCGGATGATGGCGGCCGGGTGCCGCAGCAGGGCCGAGACCACGTCCGGCGGGGTGCTCGGATTCGCGGCCACGAAGAACAGCGCCTCGTCGTCCCCGTCGGCGACGACCTGATCGACGAGGGCCCGCGACAACGGCCGCTGGAGTACGGCCGCGAAGGCGTGACGATGACGATCGGGCAGGTCAGCCGGTCGCATGACACGCTCGTCCTCCGCGATCGCCGCGGCGGTGGCCGCCCGGATCGCCGGCACCGGATCGGTGAGCAGCGCCGCCCGGGACGCCTCGTCGAGCCAGTGCGGGTGCGCCGCCGCGTGGCGGCGCACCCGGGGATCCGGGTGCGCCGCGGCCAGACGGTACAGGCGCCTGTCGTACCGCATGGCGGGCCACAGTTCGCTGTACGCCTCACCGGGGGTCAGGAGCGCTTCGGGCGGCAGGTCCTCGATCCTGGCCAGCAGCCCGTTCACCATGTCGTCGGACAACGGCGGTTGCCCGGGAGCACCGAACGCCCGCACCATCACCCGCGTGTCCGGATCGGCCAGCAGCCGGCCACGGATCTCCGGCCGGACCCGCGGATGCTCGGCCAGCATGCCGCGGACCTCGGGCGACGGATGGCCGGCCATCGCCTTCTCCACCGCGGCGGGCAGATCGAGCCGGGCCTTCAGTGCCCGGGACGCGCACACGGGTGCCGTCCCGAGCAGCCGGAGCAGCAGGTCGAGTGGCGCGGCCGGATTCCTCGCCACCCCACGGCACCACCGCTCCGCCTGCGTCGACACGGGCCCCGATCCGCTACTGGTCATCACCTGCACGATAGTGAAGCGCCACCGATCGCCCTATACCAATCCCTTTCGCAGCTCGGCCCAGTCGGGTTCCGGGAAGACATCCAGCTTCTTCTTCTGCCAGTAGAAATCGATTTCCTCCCACTGCCGGTCGCCATCCCGGGGACGAAGAATCCTGTTTCCGAGTTTCGCCATCTCCCATGCCGTTCCATTTCCACTTCCGGACGCGATCTTCCAGGAACCGACGATGGGCAGACCTCGCCGATAGGCGTTGGCGAACGCTTCCTCCGGGGTGGCTCCCGGCAGTCCGTCCAACGTGACGCTCAGTTTCTTACTGGAGTCACCGATTGCCTCCTCCACCTTCTCCATCCACAACGGGCGGCCACTGACTCCGGGGATGCCGTACTTGTACCGGTCGTTGAAGGTGTGCGCGGACGGGTCACCCGCGTCCCGGAACGCCTTCGCCAGATCGTCCGAGTGGGGATTGACCCCCAGCACGACGTGGCAGTTGTGCACGAGAACGGATGCACTGCCGGCCCGTACGTAATAGGTGTGGATGTCGGCGACGGTGAGGTTGTGGACGCGGGCCGCAGCGCCGTGGTGACGTATCGCCGAGATCTGGACGAAGGTTCCGGAGCTGGTTCGCAGCCACTGCCCCGGGGCCAGGTTCTCGGCGTCGACCCATTCCGCCAGGTCGGCCACCCAGAACGGGTGGTTGTGGGTGGCGGTGATGGTGCCGTCGTCGACGACGATGTCGACGAGCTTCTTGTCGCCGGTGCCGGAGACGGTGGCGGTGACCGGTTTGGCGAGGGTGACTCCGGTGATCGGGTCGGTGGCCAGGACCTGATCGCCGGCCTTCAGGCCTTCGATGGGCCGGGCGGTACCGTCCGCCAGCAGCACGGGAGTCCCGGGCAGGAAGCTGTTGCGGCGGGCGTCGCAGCTCTCGCCGTCGCGGTCCTTCTTCTTCTTCAGCCGGCGGGCGTAGGCGAT
This sequence comes from Actinoplanes sp. G11-F43, assembly GCF_050589265.1. Classification (NCBI taxonomy): domain Bacteria; kingdom Bacillati; phylum Actinomycetota; class Actinomycetes; order Micromonosporales; family Micromonosporaceae; genus Actinoplanes; species Actinoplanes sp. G11-F43. The sequence continues at coordinate 1,369 of NZ_JBNZCE010000067.1, read as the reverse complement.
GAGTTCGTCTCGGCGCTTCTTGGCGTCCTTGACCTTCTGGAAGAACTTGACGATCTTCGGTACGGCTTTGACGATCTTGTAACCGGCACGGACCGCCTTGATGCCGCCGAGCAGGCCCGCCACGCTCCACAGACAGGCCTCGACGTTGCCGTCCCGGAAGCAGCCGATCAGGTCACCGGCGCCGGACAGTTCGTAGAGCAGGTCGGCGGCCTCGGCCTGGAGGAAGTCGAGGATGCTGAGCCCGGCGTCGGCGTGTGCCTGGCGCAGCTCGGCCTGTTCCTCGGGTGTGAGGTATTTCAGCAGGTCCGGGTCGAGGGGGTCGAGGGGGTCACCGGCCGCGGCGTCGGCGATGGCCTGCGCCTGCCGTTGGCGTTCGGCTTCCTCGGCGCGGTCGGCGGCCCGCTGGGCGTCGGCGGCGTGTTGCAGGGCGTCGCTCGCCGCCTGGGCGGCACTGTCGGCGTGGCGTTGCGCGCCGTCGGCTGCCGTGCGGGCCGCCGCGGCGTCGGCTTCGGCGGCGGTGGCGGCTTGCTGGGCGGCTGCGGCGTCGGCTTCGGCGGCGGTGGCTGCCCGGCCGGCGCGGTCGGCGTCGTCCTGGGCGTCCTGGGCGCTGCGTCCGGCGGCGTTGGCGTCGCTGGCCGCGGCGTTGGCGGCGGCTCTCGCGGCGGCGGCGTCGGCACGGGCCTGCGCGTCGTGCCGGGCCGCGTTGGCCGCGGCCAGACGGGCGGCTGCTCCTTCGGCGGCGGCCTGAGCGGCGGCTTGTTTGGCCTCGGCCGCGGACTGCGCCGCGTCGGCGGCCGACGTGGCGGCTTTGGCGGCCTCCTCGTAGGCGAATTTGACGTGTCGTTCGGCTCGTACGGCGGCCTCGCCGGCGAGTCTGGCCGCTTCCAGGGCCTCGGTGGCGCGGGCGCTGGCGGCGGCGGCCTGTTCGGCGCCGATGACCTTGGCCTGTTCGGCGATGCGGACGACGAAGTCGGCGTCGATGTCGGTACCGGTGAACGGGCGCACCATCGCGATGGCGGTGTCAGCCGGGGCGGCGATCCCGGCCGCCGACACGGCTGCGGCCTGGGACGCGGTCACCGCGTCGTCGGCCTGGGCGCTGGCGGCGACGGCTTCGGTGGTGGCGGCCTGTGCGGCGTCGCGGGTGCGGTCGGCGGCCCGCAACGACTTGCCGGCCTCGTCCTGGGCCTGTGACGCCAGCCGCTGCGCGGTATTGGCGGCGGTGGCGGCCTTGACCTGCTGGGCGGTGGCCTGGGCGGCCTTGGAGTCGGCCAGCACCCGGGCGGCATGGGTCGCGCGGGCACCGGACTCGGCCTTGTCGGCTGCCGCGTCGGCGGACCGGGCCGCGGCCTGGGCCTTCTCCGCGGCGGCC
>NZ_JBNZCE010000066.1:0-18855 GCF_050589265.1 Actinoplanes sp. G11-F43 | reverse complement strand
GCCACCCTGCGTAACACCGCGATCGGCTGGCACCGCATCAACGGCGACACCAACATCGCCCGTGCCAACCGACGCGCCGACCGCCGATCACACGACCTCATCACCGCTGTGACCAGCAGTTACCCCAGAACGCAATGACCCTGCTTCCAGCTCGGTGACCTGACCCTGCCCAACCGCATGGTGATGGCCCCGATGACCCGGGTCCGGGCCGCCGCCGGTGGGCTGGCCACGCCCTCGATGGCCGCCTACTACGCCCAGCGGGCCACCGCCGGCCTGATCGTCTCGGAGGGCGTACAGCCGAACCGGATCGGACAGTCCAACCCGGGCACCCCGGGCCTGCACACCGAGGAGCAGGTCGCCTCGTGGCGGCAGGTGACCGATGCGGTGCACGTCAACGGCGGCCGGATCTTCGCCCAGCTGATGCACGGCGGCCGGGTGTCGCACCCGGAGACCACCGGGCTGACCCCGGCCGGGCCGTCCGCGGTCGCCGCCACCGGTGACGTGTTCACCCCGTCCGGCCCGCAGCCCGCCCCGCTCCCCCGCGCGCTCGGCCTGGCCGAGATTCCGGAGCAGGCCCGGTCGTACGGGGACGCGGCCGGACGTGCGGTCCGGGCCGGCTTCGACGGGGTGGAACTGCACGGCGCCAACGGCTACCTGATCTCCCAGTTCCTCTCCAGCAACGCCAACCTGCGCACCGACCGGTACGGCGGCTCGGTCACCAACCGGATCCGGTTCGCGGTGGAGGCCGTCGAGGAGACGGTGGACGCGGTCGGCGCGGCCCGCACCGGCATCCGGCTGTCCCCCGGCGGCGGCTTCTGGGGTGTCACGGAGACCGAGGTGCCGGCACTGTACGAGGCCCTGCTGACCGAACTGGCCCGGCTCGACATCGCCTACGTGCACGTGGAGGCGACCGCCGGCGAGGAGGTGCTGCTCGGGCTGCGCAAGGCGTGGCCGGGTGTGCTGATCATGAATCCGGTGCTGCCGATGGGCCCGCGGCAGACCGGCCGGGCCGAGGCGGAGCACTGGCTGGGACTGGGCGCCGAGCTGATCAGTTTCGGGCGGGCGTTCCTCGCGAACCCCGATCTGGTGGAGCGCCTGCGGGCTGATCTGCCGCTCAGCCCGGCGGATGACACGACGTACTACCAGGGTGGCGATCAGGGCTACCTGACCTACCCGGCGTACACGTACACCGGGTAGGTCGAAGGATCCTCAGTCCGCGACCACGCCGAGATCCGGCTCGGCGAGCAGGTCGACGCTGGTGGAGGCGGCGGCCTGGAGTTCCAGCACGACGATCTCGTTGACACCCGGCCGCAGCACCGGGCCGGGCACGTACAACGTCCGCTGTGGTCCCCGGGCCGCGAAGCGACCGAGCGGGAAGCCGTTGATCCACGCCGCGCCGCGTTCCCAGCCGGGCAGCGCCAGATAGGAATCGGCCACCGTGTCGAGGGTGAACGTGCCGCGGCGCAGCGTCGGCCCGATCGGCAGCGGGGTGGCGGCCGGGGCGAACGCGATGCCGGTGACGTCGTCGAGCGGGACCGGGGTCTGCGTCCAGCCGGTCAGCTCGGCGCCATTAACCGTCACCGGCCCGAGCAGGCCCTTCGGGTCGAACATGCCGGGCCCGTAGTTGACCCGGCCGGCGTTCTCCAGCACCAGCGTCAGCGTCGCGCCGTCACGCGGCACCACGATCGGCAGGGAGTGCTCGTGCCGGGATCGTTCCAGCAGCCCGGAGGGGACGCCGTCGATCAAGATCTGGGCCCGGTCGCTGTACGAGGTCAGCGTGAGCACCGAGGGCCCGGCGGCGGGCAGACGGGTCTCGTAGACCACGAAGCCGGACGCCTGGCCCAGCTCCTCCATCCGCATCGGTGCCGGCGACTCCACCGCTGCTCCGGACGCCGCGTCGAGCAGTCGAGCCGCGGAGTCCAGCACGATGCCCCGATGCTCGATCGTGGGAGCCGGACCGGGCAGCGGCTCGCTGGGGACCGGGACGTGCCGGGCGATGGCCTCGCGCATCAGCCGGTACTTGAGGGTGACGTCACCGTTCTCGGACAGTGGGGCGTCGTAGTCGTACGAGGTGACGGTGGGTTCGTACGCGTGCTTGAGGTTGGCCCCGCTGGTGAACCCGAAGTTGGTGCCGCCGTGGAACATGTAGAGGCTGACCGAGCCACCGGCGGCGAGCAGTCTCTCCAGGTCGTCGGCGGCGCTCTGGGCGTCGCGGGTGTGGTGCGGGCCGTTCCAGTGGTCGAACCAGCCGTTCCAGAACTCGGCGCACATCAGCGGCCCGGCCGGCTGGGCCCGGCGCAGGGTGGCCAGGGCGGTGTCCACCTTGCCGCCGAAGGTGCCGGTGCGCAGGATGCCGTCCAGCCCACCGTTCGCCAGCATGGTGTCGTCGACCTGGTCGCAGGTGAACAGCAGCTCGGTGATGCCGCGGCGGCGGTACCCGTCGACGATGTGCTGAAGGTACTGCTTGTCGTCGCCGAACGCGCCGTACTCGTTCTCCACCTGGACCGCGATGATCGGCCCGCCGTTGTGCGCGAGGAACGGCTCGATCACCGGGATGAGCTGGTCGAACCAGTCGTCGACGGCTTTCAGGTACGCCGGGTCGCTGGTCCGCAGCCGCACCGACGCGTCCGAGGTGAGCCAGGCCGGCAGACCGCCGCCGTCCCACTCGGCGCAGATGTACGGTCCGGGGCGGAACAGCACCTTCAGCCCCGCCTCGGCGATCATCGTGAGGTAGCGGGGCAGATCCAGGATGCCGTCCAGGTGGAACTCACCGGGCTGTGGCTGGTGGGCGTTCCAGGGCACGTACACGTCGATGGTGTTGAGGCCCAGCAGCCGCGCCTTCTCGATCCGGTCGGCCCACTGCCCGGGGTGGATCCGGAAGTAGTGCATCGCCCCGGCGACTATCCGGAAAGGCTTCCCCTGCCACAGAAAGTCGTCGCCTGCCGTCTCGAGCACGCCAGCCCCTCTCGGTCCGTATGTTTACGTAAACATACCGGCTGCCCCGGCGCGATCAAGGGATTATCAGCGCGGCTTCCCGGCGTACCGGAACGGGATTCGCCTCCGGGCTCCCGGGCAGCGTGAACGTGAACCGGGACCCACCTCCGGACAACCAGCCACCCCCTCGGCCATCGCGTCGATGATCGCGGCCATCAGTTCGGCGTCCTGATTCTCCGGCGCGGCCGGACGGGCGGCCCGCAACCGGCGGGTCACCAGCCGGCCCGCGAGGACCACGTTGCCGGCCATCGACACGGCGAGCATCATGCCCCGGCTCCGGGAGTGAGCCGGCGTACGGCGTGCCCGAGCACCGCGACGGTGAACGGCTTGGCCAGGTGCGCGGCGCCGGCCCCCGGATTCGTGCCCGTCCCGGCGCAACCAGCGCGCCACCAGATCCCGCACGTCCGGCTCATCGTCGACCACCAGTACCCGGGTCATGGCGCACTCCCCCGGCCGCTCGATTCGTCCCCGGACCTGTCGGCCGCACGGGGCCGACTGGCGACCGGACCACTCCTTCGGGTGACCGGAAGATACCTAATTTGGGTGCTAACGAGATGTATGGTCGCGTCTGTCCAGTTTTGACCCCCCGACCCACCGCACACCCGGAGACCAACATGTCGTATCCAGCAGCGATCTTCCGCCGCGTCGTGGCCGTCGCCGCCACCGTGGCGATGACCGCCACCGGCTGGGCCGCACCCGCCACCGCCGTCGCCGTGTCCGTCGCACCCGCGCCACTGCAGTACGTCGCCCTCGGCGACTCCTACGCCGCCGGGTTCGGCTCCACCCCCACCCGCGACAAGTGCGGCCGCACCCCCGCCGCCTACCCCGCCCTGCTCGCCCGCGAAGCACACGGCGCCGTCGCCTTCCGCAACGCCGCCTGCACCGGCGCCACCACCGCCGACGTGATCCGCCAGGCCACCGCGCTGACCGCCAAGACCGGCCTGGTCACCATCACCGCCGGCGCCAACGACCTGGCATTCCGGCAGGTCCTCGAAGCCTGCCTCAACCCGGCCGCGACAGTCGCCTGCCACCGCGGCAACACCACCATCAACCGCAAGCTGGCCAAGAGCCTGCCCCGCGACCTGAACCGGATGATCCGCGCCGTCACCAGCACCGCGCCCGACGCCCGCGTCGTCGTCACCGGCTACCCGCTGCCGTTCGCGCACACCCGGTCCTGCCCCGCCGTACCGGTCAGCGCCAAACTGCGCGCCCGCGCCAACCAGGTGGCCGCCCGCCTGAACAAGGCCATCGCAGCCGCGGCCGCCCGCAACCGGGTCCGCTACGTCGACGTCGAGCAGGAGTTCGCCGCGCATGCCCTGTGCAGCAGTTCCCGTCCGTGGCTCGTCGGCGCCGAAGGCATGCGGAACGACACCGCACTGCACCCGACCGCGACCGGCCACGCCCGCGGATACCTGCCGGTGGTCGCCGCGTCGGGCCTCAGCGACCGCGCCTGATCCCGTTCCGCCCCGGCACGCGCCCTACCCGCACCTCGGCCCTACCTGCACTCCCCGTTCCACCTTGTCCCGCTCCACCAGTACCGCCGCACCACCTGTTCCCCTGTTCCACGGGGACGCCCACTCTGCCCTTGCCCCCGCTCCACACCCCTGTCCCCGGTATGCCCCGCGCATGCCGGGGACAGCGTATTTTCGGATCTGATGGCCATCTATCGCGGCGACTGTCACGTCCACACCCATCGTTCACACGGCGCCGACCTGACGCCGGAGCGGATCGTGGCCGAGGCGCACGCGGCCGGCCTGGACTTCATCGCCGTCACCGATCATCAGGCGGCCTTCGAGCCGTCGTCGTGGACGGATTCCGGCCTGCTGATCATTCCCGGCCAGGAGGTGCTCACGCCGGACGGGCACTGGCTGGCCCTGGGTCTTCCGCCGGGCGTCGTCGTGGACTCGGTGGCGGCGGCCCGCCGGTTCGGGGCGTTGTGTGTGGTCGCGCATCCACATGCCCCGTATCCGGGCGGCACCTTCCGGGGCCGGCTCGGCGACTTCGACGCGATCGAGGTGTGGAACGGGCGCTGGCACTCCGACCTGCCCTGGCAGGCCGACAACGAGTCCGCCCTCGCCACCTGGGCCGGCGGGCACCTGCCCGCGCTCGGCAACAGCGACGCGCACCTGGCCGGACAGCTGGGCAGCCCGCAGCTGGTCGTCGAGGCTCCCACATTGACCGCGCCGGCCGTGCTGGCGGCCATCCGCGCCGGTCACAGCTGGATCGCCGGCTCCCGTGCGGTCCAGGTCGATGTCACGGTGACCGCCGACCGGATGACCGCCCGGATCAGCGGCGCCCCCGCCGGAACCGCCGTCGTCCACACCGAACACGGCCCGATCCACCGGGAACGCCTCCCCGAGAACGGATCGAAAACGGTCTCGTGCGCCCTCGGCACCGTCGCGACGGTCCGCCTGGAGGTCCGCCATCCCGATGGCCGGATGGCTGCCCTGACCAACCACCCTGTGGTGACTTCCGGTCCAGAACGCGCCGGAAAGTGGCACGCGGGGTGGGGGTTGGCCTGCTACGACGGTGACAGCGCCTCGTCCAGCTCGGTGAACAGGGCCTCCGGGACCGCCGCCGGACCGGCGAGGATCCGCCAGTAGCGGCGGCCCACGATCCACATCTCGGCGGGTGTGGTCGCGCCGTGCAACGCGGCCACCTCCTCTGATGGCAGGTCGGTCTCGGCGGCCCGGGACGGGGTGAGCCAGTGCTCGGTGTGACCGGTGACGAGACGGGCCATCCACAGCAGGTGCCGCCGGGCGTGCGCGAGGGCATCGGCGGACCGCAACCGTTCACCACGGAGGCTCACCTGGTGGGCGAGGATCAGCCAATTCGCGAACCGCCCGCACACCTCCCCCACCGAACCGAGTGAACCGGGCACATCCGGCTGCTCGGGCAGAGAGTCCAGGGCACGGCGGAGTGCACCGGTCCGGTCCAGCACGATCATCCGGTCCACCGGGGCGCCCCGGGCCGGCCAGTCCGCCACCGAGGCGATGTCGTCCTCCGGCGCGAAGTGGAACTCGCCCCGGATCAGCCCGGGGAAGAAGGCCACATGCGCCCCGAATTCGTTGACGACGACATGCCGGCTCGACCCGATCGAGCGGATCCACTCGTACGGGTCGGGCATGGTCGTGAAGAACAGCCAGAACTCGATGTCGCTGTGGGCGTCGGCCTCGCCGGTGACGAACGAGCCGTAGGTGAGCGCGGCGGCCAGCCGGCCGTCCTGGTGGCAGCGTTGTTCCACGGCGGCGATCAGTCGGTGTTGCAGCATGTCCGGAAAGTTACCGGCGGCTGTACCGCTGGACGCGGCGTGCCAGCATGTCGGCAGGGTTGCTGGGCAAGAGGGTTCGGGGGAGCCGTGACGAATCGCCGTACCTTCATGCGGGCCGGGGGTCTGGTCGCGGGCGGCCTGGCGGTCGGCGCGGTGGTGGCCGAGTCCGCGCGTGCCGACTCGCCCGGTGCCGATCTGCCGTTGCTGACCTGGCACGCGGCGCTGGCGGGCCGTCGCTGGGCGCCCGCGGTGATCGCCGTGCTCGGCTCGTCGACCAGTGAGGGTGTGGGGGTTTCGGCGTACGGCCGGGGCTATCCGCATCTGCTCGCCGACAATCTGCGGACCGCGTTCCCGGGCGGTGGTTCGGGTGACTACGTGGCCGCCTGGGGCACCACCGGGATCCGGGACTGGCCGGTCGTCACCTCCGGCGGCCAGCGGATCAAGACGGCCGGCTGGGGGTTGAAGTCGCTGATCCAGAGTGCCGGGCAGACGGCCACGCACCGGTTCCAGGGCACCGGCGTGCAGGTCTGGTTCGCGGCGCAGCCCGGTGGCGGCCGTTTCGCGGTGACCATCGACGGTGTCCCGGTGGGCGCCCCGGTCCGCACCGACGCCGCCGCCACCGACCGGGACGCCCGCTGGACGTCGCCGGCACTCCCCCGCGGCGAGCACACGATCGTCGTCACCTGCCTGACCGGCCCGGTCGGCCTGCACGGTTTCGCCACCGTCGACGGCGACAACGGCATCCGCCTCGTCAACGGCGGTCACGGCGGCCGGACCAGTGGGGACTTCGCCGACGGCGCGGCGTCGTGGGCGCCCCGGCTGCGCACCGTCCAGCCCCACCTGGTGATCCTTCAGCTGGGTGTGAACGACTGGCGGATCAACGTGCCCGCCGAGACGATGAAGACCAACTTCAAGAGCATCATCGCCGCCGTACGCCGTGACTCCGGCACCTCACCGTCCTTCGTGATCTACGGCTCGCCCCGGGTCAGCGCCGGCCGCCCGGACCAGGATTTCGCCCGGTTCACCCAGGCGTGGCAGGAGGTGGCCGACGAGGACACCGGCGGCCCGGGCGGTGGCAGCGCGGTCGCCTACTTCGACCTGGCGGCCCGCCAGCTGTCCCCGGCCGCCGACAACTCCCTGCGCCTCTACAACGACGACCGCCTCCACGTGACCGACCGGGGTGCGGCTTTCACCGCCGACGCCCTGGCCACGTTCCTCTCCCCCTGACCGCCTGGCAGCCGGCGAGGCGACGCCCGGCCGGCAGCCGGCGAGGCGACTCGATGTATCCGCAGGTGACGAATGGCCGCGGCGTATCCCCCGGCCAGCGCATTCGCCCGGCGCCCGCCGGACGGTCCGGTGTGCCACCCAGCGGGCGCGGACGACATCGAGCGACCCGGTTTCCGAGTGCCCGCCGGGCGTACTCCCCAGGGGGTTGACATCGACAGCCGACCCGGAGTCGCGGCAGGCCCCGGCGCCGACGTGCCAATCGCGTGCGTTCTGCGTGCGTTTCGCGTGTGCCGGGTTTAGCGTGGAGGGAGCCGACGATGGGAGAACGCATGACCGGTCTCGACACGGGACAGACCCAGACCGCGGTGCGCATGACCGTCAAGCTGTCACCACAGGCGGCGACGGCCCTGAAGAAGATCTCCGAGGAGCGCGGCGTCACGATCACCGAGTCGCTGCGCCGGGGCATCTCGATGCACCACTACTTCCATGAGGCCCTCAAACGCGGCGCCACCATCGTCGTGCGCGAGGCGAACGGCGACGTCAAGGAGATCGTTCTGGACATCTGAGACGTCCGCTCTTCGATCTGCGCGGATCTTCATTCGGGCGCCCATGACCTGACGGGGAGGTCCTGGGCACCGGGCCGCAACGGCCAGGGAGGACCGCAACGATCCGAGGAGGAGCAGGGATGGGTTCACATCCGAACGAGGACGTCTGGAATCTCGACCAGGAGATGCGACCGGAACTCGGAGCACCCCGGGAACGGTGGCTGGCATTCGAACAGAATCGCCGGCGTGACCGGCACAACCTGATCGCCCTGTTGACGCTCGTCGGTTACCTGGCGATCTGCGGTTCGGTGGCGGCATGGCTGCTGGCGAGCGGTGTCGATCAGCCGGCCGTCGCGATGTTCCTGCAGGTGTTCGTGATGTCCCTGATACCGGTGATCGTGGTGATCGCCAAGGGCTTCCACAGTTGATCCCGGGGCCGCCCCGATCTCTCAGGTCGGGGCGGCCGTCGCCGATGGGGCGCGCATGCCGAGAAGCTGGCAGCTGTATCTGTACGCCGGAGTCGCCGCGGCGATCGGGTACACCCTGCTGCCGGAAACCGACAAAGTGCACGCCGTCGCGTACGCGTTCGTCGGCCTGTCCTGCATCCTCGCCGTGCTGTACAGCGTGCGCCGGCACCGGCCGGATCAGTCGTCGACCTGGTACGCGTTCGCCGTCGGCCTGGTGTTCTGGCTGGTCAACACGACCATCGACCGGGTCACTCATGATCAGCCGTGGACACATGTCAGCGCGGTGTTGTCGCTGGCCGGCTATCCGCTGATCGGTCACGCCCTGATCGGGCTGATCCGGGGCCGGGTCGGCGGCCAGGACCGGACCACCGCCCTGGACGCCGGCATCGTCGCCACCGGGACCGCCCTGCTGTTCTGGACCATGGTCGCCGGGGAGATCGATCTGACCTGGCTGCAACTGCTGGTCGGGGCCGGTGACATCACCCTGCTGGTGTTGATCTCGCTGCTGGTGACCACGCCTGGCGCGCGGACCGTCAGTTTCCGGCTGCTGCTGGCCGCGCTCGCGCTGATGTGCGCCTCGGATGCCGCGATCATGCTGGGTTCGGGCACGTTCGGTGACGTGACGATGATTCTGGCGAACGCGTTCGTCGGCGCGGCGGTGGCCCATCCGACGATGCGGCAGCTCACCGTTCGGGTCGAGCAGCCGCCGCGTTTCGTCCGCCCCCGCCTGGCCCTGTTGACCGCCGCCATCCTGCTCGCCCCGGCGGTCAGCCTGCATCAGGGCGCCACCGGCCGGATCGCCGACCACTGGCTGCCGCTCGGGGTCGGATCGATCGTGTTGTTCGCGCTGGTCAGCGCACGGATGGCGGGTCTGGTGATGCGGGTCGAGCAGCAGGCCGAGCGACTGTCGGTGCTGGTGCACGAGGATCCGCTGACCGGGCTGGCGAACCGGCGCCGCTGGGACGAGCGGCTGCGTACCGCGATGAGCCGTTCGTCGGCCACCGGCGATCCGCTGGTGGTGGCCCTGCTGGACCTGGACCGGTTCAAGCTCTACAACGACACGCACGGTCACCAGGCCGGGGACGAGCTGCTGACCGGCGCGGCCGGGGCGTGGCTGGGCGGGCTGCGCGGTGACGACCTGCTGGCCCGGTACGGCGGTGAGGAGTTCTGTGTGCTGATGACCGGCCGTACCGTCGACGAGGCCCGGATCGTCGTGGAACGTCTGCAGGCGCTCACCCCGCACGGTCAGACGTTCTCCGCCGGGGTCACCCGATGGGACGGCCGGCAGTCGCCCGCCGAGCTCCTGGAACACGCCGACACCCTGCTCTACCAGAGCAAACACGCGGGCCGGGCGCGGGTCACCGCGGACAAATCGCTTGCCGAAGCGGCCTGAGACCCAAAAAATCACGAGCATGAGCGGTACGCCCACCAATGCCCGCAGTGTCGCCGCCCTCGGGTCGTTGATGCTGGCGGCGTTCTGTTACCTGACCATCGAGGTGCTTCCGGTCGGTCTGCTGCCGGTCATCGCCGCCGACCTCGGGGTGTCACTGTCCGCGGTCGGACTGCTGGTCACCGTGTACGGGCTGACCGTCGCGATCTTCTCGGTGCCGTTGACCCGCCTGGTCCGGGGCATCCCCCGGCGGCACCTGATCACCGGGCTGCTGGCCGTGTTCGTGGTGTCCACCACCGCCACCGTCACCGTCGGTGGTTATCCGGTGCTGGCCGGCGGGCGGATCGTGACCGCGCTGTCCCAGGCGGTGTTCTGGGCGGTCGCCGCACCCGCCGCCGCGGCCCTGTTCGAGCCCCGGATGCGCGGCCGGGCGGTGGCCGCGGTCTTCGGCGGCTCCTCACTGGCCCCGGTGCTGGGGCTGCCCGCCGCCACCTGGCTCGGTCAGCAGGCCGGCTGGCGGGTGGCGTTCCTGGCGGTGGCCGGGCTGGCCCTGTTCGCGACCGCGGGGGTGGCGCTGCTGCTGCCGACCAGCTCACCCGGCGACGGGCATGCCGCGGTCGGGCCGGAGCCGGACGCCCGCGCCTTCCGGCTGCTGCTGGTGGTGGTGTCGCTGACCATCACCGGGGTGTTCACCGCGTTCACCTATCTGACCCCGTTCCTGACCGGGGTGGCCGGGTTCCCGGACGGCTCGATCAGCGCGATCCTGCTGGTGAACGGGCTGGCCGGGCTCGGCGGGGTGGCCGTCGCCGGGTTCCTGTCCGAGCGGGCGCCGCGTGTCTCCGTACTCCTGCCGGTGGGTCTTCTCGCCCTCGTCTCGCTGGGCCTCTGGCTGGCCGCCCACCATCAGCTCGCGGTGATCGTGCTGGTGGCGCTCTGGGGGTTCGCCCTGCCGCAGGTGCCGTCCGCGGTGCAGAGCCGCATCCTGGTGATCGCCCCCGGCCGCACCGACATGGCGTCGGCGATGATGGGCGCGCTGTACAACGTGGGGATCGCCGGTGGCGCGGCCCTCGGCGGGTCGCTCCTGCCGTACGGCGGCGTCCGCGGCGACTACCTGGCCGGCGGCCTGCTGGTCGCGGTCGCGTTCACCGTCCTGGCCGTCGCCGGGGGCACCGCCACCGCCGCAACCGTGGTGGAGAAAGATGTGCCAGGTGAATCCCGTAGGCCGAGGCCGTAGAAAGTCACCATCCCGCCGCTCCGGTGGCCAGCAGGTGCTGCGCACCGTGGCGCCCGCGCCCGAGCCGTGCGACTGCCCCGGCTGCTCCGGCACCGACCTCGACCCGGCCGACCTGATCGACGACCTGATCGACGGGGGCGCGCTCCTGCTCGGCTGCGAGGATCCGCTCGAGGTGGAGATGTTCGCGGCCAACCTGCTGGCCGTCGGCAACCAGGCCGGCGAGGGGTTCGCCGAGGCACTGGCCGGTGCGGTGGTGCCGGCCCTGGAGCAGATCGGCTCCCGCGAGGCCCTGGCCGTGCTGTGCGCGATCGCCGCGCTGGAGGAGGGCGACGCCGCCGCCACGGCCGCCCACCGCCTGACCACGGCCGGGCTCGCCGCCCCCGGCTGGGCCGCCGAGTTGCGCCTGCCCGTCGACACCACCGAACTGCTGCGCTTCGCCGACCCCGGCGACAACCTGTCGGTGCTGGTCGCCACGTTCACCCGGGCCGGTCGCACGCACGGCTTCTCGATCAACGTGGTGCACCGCGACTGCCACGCCGCCGCCGAGATCCTGATCTTCCCCGGCGAGGCCCTGCCCCAGGTCACCGACATGATCCAGCACGGCGACGGCAGCCGAACCCTGGTGATCACCCGCGCGCCGATCGCCCCGGCCGACTTCCGCTGGGAGGCCGAGCGCGCCCTGAACGCCCGATCCGACCACGACCAGGACCCGGACTCCCCGCCGCCGCCCCCGGACGAGGACGACGACGCCCCGGACTACCACCTGTCCGCCGAGTTGCTCCGAGCCCGCCTCCGCCTGCTGCCCCCACCGTCGCGCCCACCGGCCCAGCACGGCGACTGATTCCCCCGGCCGCCCGGCCGTCATCCCGGGCGGCCGCTCATTCCCGGCGGCAGCGCTCCCCGAGCCCAGCCGTTCCCGCTGATATCTTTGATGATTCACCACCAAAAATGGTGGCAAATCCTCCAAGATCGGCCACGGAAAGGGCGCCCGGTCTGCGGCATTCTCCAGGTCGGCGGTCATCGTCAAACCCTGGGAAGTACGCCCGGCGGGCCCTCGGAAACCGGGTCGCCCGGTGTCGTCCGCGCGCGGTGGGCGGCACACCGGACCGTCCGGCGGGCGCCGGGCGGATGCGGTGGTCCGGGTCAACCCGTGTGCCGAGTTCCGGGGCGCTCCGCGCCGGAACTCGGCACGGTACCGGCGCTGATCCGGTGAGCTCGGCGCAGCACGTCGAGCTGGGCTCGGTGATAGAGCGCCTCCAAGGCGTGGCCCGCGGCGGCTCGGGCGGCGTCGGCCGGGCCGCGCGGATCCAGGCTGACCGGGTTGGCAGCCGACGCCGGGGTCATGAGTGGGGCGAGCCGTTCGGCCAGGGCCTGCCGGGTGGCCTCGTCGGCGTCCTCGGGCAGGTCACGGAACTCCTCGTCCAGGCCGTCGTTGGGGTGGTCGCCGAGGATCCGGTGGACCGCCTCCATCGACTCGTCCGAGAACAACTGAGCGTAGATCATCAGGAGTTTGCGGTCGTTGTCCCGCAGGTTCCCGGTGACACCGGTGAAACCGGGCGGGACGTCGGGCCGCGCGCCGGGGCTGGACAACACGGCCAGTTCGCGCCGGATGTTCTGCAGGCGTTCCACCGTGGCGGCCAGTTCGGCGTCGATGACCTGGAACACCGGGGCCTGGCCGTCCGGGTCGGCCTCCATATCGGCGACCCGGGCGAGCGGGACGCCGAGTTCGGTCAGCCGTTTGATCCGCAGGAGCTGGAGCAGGTGATGGATCTCGTACTGCTTGTAGCCGTTGGACTTGCGGCCGGGCTCGTCGAGCAGGCCGATCTCGTGGTAGTAGCGAACCGTCTTGACCGTGGTTCCGGACAGTTCAGCGATCTCGCGGGTGCTCCAGGCCATGATCTCCTCTTCCGGATTCACCGTACGCCCGAACCGGATCAGGCCGGGCCTTCCGCTGGCGCAGGGCCTTCCACTCGCGCGGGGCCTTCCACTCGCGCGGGGCCTTCCACTCGCGCGGGGCCTTCCGCTCGCGCAGCACGACGAGCACCAGCATCGCCACGTTGACCGCCCCGAGAATCAGCACGGACGCGTCGCCGGCTCCGGACGAACGATCGATGGTGAACGGCGCACCGTCCGACATCAGCGTGTTGACGCCGGTGAACAGCACGTTGTTGGCGACGTGGAACGCGACCGGCGCCTCGATGCCGCCACTCACGATCGCCATCAGGCCGGTGCACACGCTGAGGAACGTGTAGTAGCCGAACAGCCAGGGGTCGGCGGACCCGTGCAGCAGCGCGAAGCCGAGGCTGGAGACGACCAGGCCGAGAGCCAGCCCCGGGCGGACCGCCCGCACCCAGGACGCGGCGGCGGGCAGCGCGGCACTTCGGAACATCAGCTCCTCACCGAGTGCCTGCAGGGGCGTGGTCAGCACGGTCAGCACCAGGATGACGACGGTCGTGCCGGACACCCCGAAGGCGATCCATCCCGGGGAGTCCGGGGCCACCAGCGCCACCACGCCGATCCCGGCGGCCACCAGGACCGCGGCCCCGCCGGTGTACCACCCGAGGCGGCGCGCGTCGAAGGCCCGCGGGGAGCTGATCAGAACACGCCACGGCACCTTGGCCAGCCAGGCCAGGAGCAGGATCGCCACCACCCCGGCGGCGATGATGGCCAGGTTGACGGCCAGGAACTTCAGCGGGGTGACGGTCGCCGCCATCGGGTCGTCGCTGCCTTCCAGGAGCCCGGCCAGCTGGTAGCCGAGGACCTGGAACACCACCAGCACGATCGGTGGCACGAGCACCACGATCAACGGTTTCCACCAGCTCATGCGCAGGTGCGCGCCGAACGGCCGGGCATTCATGAGATCGGGCATGCGCCCAGTGGAAACCGTGCCGTCGGGGCAGGGTCAAGCGCTACGACCGGCGGACCATCTCGGCGATCCAGACCGGCGCGTACGGCGAAGTGCAGTTCGGTGGGGTGGGGTAGTCCTTGAGGACCTGCAGGCGCTCGCCGATCCCGATCGCCCGCTCCCGATGACCGGCGTGCGAGATGCCGATCTGGGACAGGCAGTGGTTCATCGACCACTGGAGGCGGTCCGGGGCGTCCTTCATCCCGCGCTCGATGGTGTCCAGCAGGCCGGGCAGGTCCAGGCCGTCCGGCTTCCTGGCCACCCGGTCGACGGTGAGCCCCCAGCCCGCGCTGGCGACCACCGGGTCCGGGTCGGCCAGCCAGGCGGCCCGCAGGTCCTCGGCGTGCGGGCTCTTCTTCACCACGTAGTTGACCAGCCAGTCCTGCACCTTGGGGGTCGGAGACTCGCGCAGCATCCGGTCCAGGTCGTCCCGGCTGAACAGTTTCGGACGGCAGATCAGCAGGGCCAGCAGCCGGGCCGCCGTGTCACCGGTCTCCCACAGCTGAACGGCGAGCTCCTGCTGGGTCTTGAGCCGTTTCGCGACGGCCCGCAGCGCCCCGAGATTGACCGCGTGGTCGTCCCCGTTGCGCTGGTTGACGGCGAGCACCTTCGGATCGGCGAGCGCGTCCAGCTCGGCCCGGATCTCAGCGACTGTCACCCCGCGATGGTACGGGGCTTCGAATACCGCGGTGGGATGACGCGGTGGCGGGCGATCGACGGCATGCTGGACATCGTGGTCGAACAGAGCGTGCTGTTGAGCGTCCCCGAGGCCGGTCTGCGGGAGTCGGTGGCCGTCCGGCTGTCGGCGGCCGGTTACCTGGTCACCCCGGTCGCCACCGGGGCCGACGCGATGGCCGCGCTGCGGGCCCGGCACTACGACCTGATCGTGGTGGACGTCGAGATCCCCGACCTGTTCGATCTGGCCCGGCACCGGCCGGTGCTGTCCGACCGGCCACCGGTCATCTGTGTGACCACCTGTGAGGCGCTCGACATGCTGCTGCCCGAGCTGGGCACCGAGGTCGAGGACTACGTGACGAAACCGTGCCGGATCCCGGAGCTGGTGGCGCGGGTCCGGGTCCAGTTGCGGCAGCCGGTGCTGAAATTCCGGGATCTGACCCTGGACGAGGTGGTGTTCCAGGCGTGGCGCGGGGACCGGCAGCTGGAGGTGACCCCCGCGGAGTACCGGATGCTGCGTCATCTGCTGGTCAACGCCGGCCGGGTGCTGTCCAAGGAGCAGCTGGCCCGCAGTGTGTGGGGCGAGTCGCGGGGTGGCAACGCGATCGAGCGGCTGATGTCCCGGCTGCGGCAGAAGGTGGACGGTGCCGGGCCGGCGTTGATCCACACCAGACGCGGATTCGGGTACATCCTGGGCGAGTGACCTGAGTCACGTCAGGGTTCTGTCAGGTTCGTGTCCGGGTCGCGTCAGGACCCGTTGCTTGCATAGCGGGCATGTCTGACACGCCCTACTATCCGATGACCCGGCAGGCCACCTGCCCGTTCGCACCGGCCGCCGCCATCCGGGAGGCCGAACCGGTCAGCAAGGTGACGATCTGGGACGGCAGCACACCCTGGTTCGTCACCCGGCACGCCGACCAGCGGGCCCTGCTCAACGACCCGCGGCTGAGCATCGACGAGAAACGGCCCGGCTACCCGCACATGACCCGGGCGCGCGCCGCGATGGCCCCGCACATGCCCGAGCTGATCGTCAACACGGATCCACCCGAACACACCAGGCTCCGCCGTACGGTCAACGCGCCCTTCATGGTCAAACGCGTCGAGGCGCTGCGTCCCCGGATCCAGCGCGTCATCGACGGCCTGATCGACGACATGCTGGCCGGGCCGAACCCCACCGATCTGGTACGGGCCATCGGGCTCCCGGTGCCGACCCTGGTGATCACCGAGATCCTCGGGGTGCCGTATGAGGATCACGAGTTCTTCCAGACCGCCAGCCGCCGCGCGATCAGCCACGACACCGACCCGGACGCCGGTGAGCAGGCCAGTCAGGGCCTCGGCGAATACCTCGGCGCGCTGCTGACCCGGAAGATCGACGACCCGGCCGACGATGTGCTGTCCGAGATGGGCACGCGGGTCAGGTCCGGCGAGATGACCTTCGTGGAGGCGGTCACGATGGGCAGCGCGATCCTGATCGCCGGCCACGAGACCAGCGCCAGCATGATCTCCCTGGGCACTCTCGCACTGCTGCGCAACCCTGATCAGTTGCGGACGATGCGGGAGAACTCCGACGACCCCAAGTTCGTCGCCAACGCGGCCGAGGAGCTGCTGCGCTACCTGACGATCGTGCACAGTGGCATCCGCCGGATCGCCATCGAGGACATCGACCTGCACGGCACCACCATCAAGGCCGGCGACGGGGTGATCTTCGAGCTGGCCGGCGCCAACTATGACCCGGCGGAGTTCCCCGAGCCGGACCGCCTTGACCTGACCAGGCCGGCCCGCTCGCACCACGCCTTCGGCTACGGCGTCCACCAGTGCCTCGGCCAGTCCCTCGCGCGGGTCGAGCTGCAGGTCGTCTACGGCACCCTCTACCGGCGCATCCCCACCCTGGCTCTCGCGGTGCCGTTCGAACAGGTCGAGTTCGCGATGGAGGGCGTCGCCTACGGCCTCAAATCACTTCCGGTCACCTGGTGAAAGGAGCGACGACGATGAAGGTGGAGTTCGACGAGCCCCGGTGTGTGGCGGCCGGGCAGTGCGCGATGGTCGCCCCGGCCGTGTTCGACCAGCGTGACGACGACGGCGTGGCCATCCTGCTCGACGACACCCCGCCCGAGGAGCAGCACGAGGCGACGCGGGAGGCCGCGGCGGTCTGCCCGGCGGCGGCGATCCGGCTGGTCGAGGGATGAGGCGGATCGTCGTGGTGGGCGCGTCGGCGGCGGGCCTGGCTGCGGCCGAGACACTGCGCCGGGAGGGGTACGCCGGAAGCCTCACGCTGATCGGGGACGAGAGCCATCCGCCGTATGACCGGCCACCCCTGTCCAAACAGATCCTCAGCGGGGAATGGGAGCCGGCACGGATCGCGCTGCGGACCGCCGAGCAGCTGGCGGGGCTGGAGTTGCGGCTGGGCGTGCCGGCCGTCGGGCTCGACCTGTCCACGAGAACGGTCGCGCTGGGTGACGGTGGCGAGGTGCCCTTCGACGGTCTGATCGTGGCCACCGGCGTCTCGCCACGAACCCTCCCCGGACCGGCCGGACACTTCATCCGAACCGTCGATCAGGCTCTAGAACTGCGTAAACGCCTGCAACCGGGCACCGCGGTGATCATCATCGGCGCCGGGTTCCTCGGCGCGGAATGCGCAGCCGTGGCCATCGGCCTCGGCTGCGCGGTCACCGTGCTGGAACCGGCACCGGTCCCGCTCGCCCACGCCGTCGGCGAGCCGATCGGCCGGATGCTCGCCGACGTCCACCGTGCCCACGGCGTCGACCTGCGAACCGGCGTGGCAGTCGACGCACTGGTACCCGGCGGGGTGCGGCTGGCCGACGGCACGGTACACGCCGCCGACGAGGTGCTCGTCGCGATCGGATCCGAACCCAACACGTCCTGGCTGGCCGGCAGTGGTCTGACCGTGGACGACGGGGTGTTGTGTGACGAGTACTGCGCGGCGGCGCCGGGGGTCTGGGCGGCCGGCGACGTGGCCCGTTGGTACAACCCGCTGTTCGGCGTCCCGATGCGGATCGAACACCGCACCAACGCCGCCGAGCAGGGCATGGCCGCGGCCCGCAACCTGCTGGGGGCCGGAAAGCCGTTCGCCACGGTCCCTTACTTCTGGTCCGACCAGTACGACCTCAAGATCCACGCATACGGCTACCTCCGCGGCCACGACTCCATGGAGATCGTCGAGGGCTCACCGGGCGAACACCGTGTCCTGGCCGTCTACCGCAAAGGCGGGCGTCTCGTCGGCGCCCTGGCCGCCGGTATGCCACCCAAAGCCCTCCGCCCGTGGCGGCAGGCCATCCTCAACGGGGAGTCACAGTGACCGGACCGTCGTCAGCCACCCGACCGCCCACGGACCCTCCCGGTGGCGGGAGCATCAGGGACGTACCGGTTGGCGCCGACCGGGCCGGCGGCAACGGTGACGTGATCGTGGTGACCGGGGCCGGGGGCATGGGCGCCGCCGTCGCCCGCCGGATCGGCAGCGGCCGGACCGTGATCCTCGCCGACGCCTTCCCGGAGCACCTGGAACGAACCGTCGGCGCCCTGCACGCCGAGGGTTACGACGTACGCGGCCGGGTCACCGACATCGCCGACCGGGATTCGGTGGCCGGACTGGCGGCGTTCACGGCGGAGGCGGGCCGCCTGACCGCGGTGGTGCACACGGCCGGGGTGTCGGCCGCGACGTCCACCGTCCATCGGATCATGGCGGTGGACCTGGCCGGCACCGCCTACCTGATCGAGGAGTTCGAGCCCCTGACCGGCCCCGGTACGTCGGTGGTCTGCGTAGCCAGCATGGCCGGCCACTACGCCCAGCTCAGTGCCGCCGACGAGCAGGCCCTGGCGACGGCCCCGGCCGACCGGCTCCTCGGACTGGACGTGGTGGCCGGGTTCGACGGCGACCCGGTGTCCGCCTACATCCTGGCCAAACGCGCCAACCAGGTGCGTGTCCAGGCCGCGGCCCTCCCCTACAACCGCCGGGGCGCCCGGATCAACACGATCAGTCCCGGAGTCGTCGCCACCGCGATGGCCCGCGCCGAACAGCAGTCCTCCTCCGGCACCCACATGATGGCCATGCTGGACGCGTGCGGCGCGGGCCGCACCGGCACCCCGGCGGAGATCGCCGAGGCGGCGGCGTTCCTGACCGGTCCGGGGT
>NZ_JBNZCE010000065.1:0-22110 GCF_050589265.1 Actinoplanes sp. G11-F43 | reverse complement strand
CCCGCCATCAAGGCCATCGTGCACTTCGACACCGAACACGACGACCAGGGCAACCGCGACATCAGCATCGACAGCACCCCGAACAGCCTGGCCGCCTTCCGCACACTGGCCGCCAACCCCATCTTCAACGTCACGATCGGCTGACCCGCCAACGAGCCGCCACCCCACACCCCGTGGGTGGCGGCTCGTTCGTGTCCAGCCGACGCCTCCCCCGTACCTCAGCCGCGGGGGTGCCGGAGAACTCTGCTCGCGGACGGCGGCAGCACCGCCTGGCGAGGGTCACGCCACCTGCTGCCACCACGCGTCGATCTCCGGCGGGTTGTCCACGTCGACCCGCTCGCCGGGCCGGGGGATGGCCAGCCGGACGTCGCGGGCCTTGGCCTCCCGCCAGGTGCGCTCCGGCGGCTCGGCCCAGCGGTGCGGCGCCAGGTCGAAGGTGGCCCAGTGCACCGGGATCATCAGCCCGCCCCGCACGTCCATGTGGGTGGCCACCCCGTCCTCCGGGAACATGTGGATGTCCGACCAGTCCGGGCTGTACGCCCCGACCTGGACCAGGGTGGCGTCGAACGGCCCGTACCTCCGGCCGATCTCGGCGAAGCCGGGGAAGTAGCCGGTGTCGCCGGAGTAGAAGACGCTCCGGGTCGGGCCCTTGATCACCCAACTGGCCCAGAGGGTGTCGTCGCGGCTCACCCCTCGGCGGCCGGAGAAGTGCCGGGCCGGGGTGGCGACCAGCTCGATCGGACCGATCCGGGTGCTCTCGTTCCAGTCCAGCTCGACGATGCGCTCCTCGGGGACGTCCCAGGTCTCCAGGTGCGCGCCGACACCGAGCGGCACCACGAACACGATGCCGGGCTGGAGCGCGGCCAGCTCCCGGACGGTCGGCATGTCCAGGTGGTCGTAGTGGTCGTGGGAGATCACCACGGCGTCCACCGCGGGCAGGTCACGCAGTGGGGTGGGTGGCTCGTGCAGGCGGCGCGGGCCGGCCAGCCGGGACGGGGAGCAGCGGTCGCTCCACACCGGGTCGAGCAGGATCCGCCTGCCCTCGATCTCGACGAGTGCGGTGGAGTGCCCGTACCAGGTGATGTGCAGTCCGGCCGCATCGTCGGCGGCCGGGCTGACCACCGGGATCGGCTGGTGCGGGCGGCGGTCGCGGCCACCGGACAGGGCGGTGGCGGCGACCCGGGGGACGGCGCTGAGCGCGATCCCGCTCGCGGTGGGCACGGGGTTGCGGAACCGGCCGCCGGAGAACTGGGGCGAGGACTCCACACGGGTGCGGCGTGCCCCGGTCGCCTTCCCACCCAGCTGAGCAGCGATGTCAAGCCTCTTCGTCATGCGTCCCAATGTATGCGGTGATCACAATGTAGTCAATGCTCACTATGTATTCATTGAATACATCACGGTAGGGTGGGGGTATGAAGACCCGCCCTTACCATCACGGGGACCTGCGAACCACCCTGCTGACCCTCGCCGAGGACACACTGCGGGACCGGGGCGCCGCCGAGCTGTCACTGCGCGAGCTGGCCCGCGAGGCGGGAGTCAGTCCGGCCGCGCCCAGCCGGCACTTCAAGAGCAAACAGGCGCTGCTCGACGCCCTCGCGCTGGAGGGGTTCGACCGCCTGAACGCGGTGATGAGCGCGGCGCTGGCCGAGGCCGGGGACACCTTCGCCGCCCGGCTGGACCGGGTCGCGCGGGCCTACATGGGCTTCTCCACCGGCAACGCCGCCCTGCTGGAGTTGATGTACGCGCGCAAGCACGACCCGGACGTCGCCGAGGAGCTGAAGGCCGCCACCCGGCGGATGACCGGACTGGTCAATCAGGTGATCGAGGACGGGCAGCGGCGGGGTGAGGTCCGTGCCGGCGACGTCGACCTGCTGGTCATCCCGCTCGCCGCCGCCCTCCAGGGGCTGACCGCGCTGCTGCAGAGCGGCGGCTTCGGCGCGGAGCGGATCGAATCGGGTCTGACCGAGACGATCGCGTTCATCCGGCGTGGTTATGCCCCGTGCGAGGGGCCCTGAGGGGAGCTGTGCGGCGCATGGAACAGGGCGAGTAGGTCGCCGATCCGCCGGCCGGCCTCCGCCGGGTGCCGGAACCGGCCGTCCGGGTGGACCGTGTAGTGGTTCCGGCGGCCGACCCGCTCGTGGCTGAGATAGCCGGCCGCCTCCAGGTCGGCGACGATCGCCTGGGTGGCCCGCTCGGTGATGCCGACCGCTTCGGCCACGTCGCGCAGCCGCACGGTGGGATCGCGGGAGATCGCCAGCAGCACGTGGGCGTGGTTGGTCAAGAACGTCCAGCCCGTCATCTTCCTCGTCTCTCGGTTTGACATGCGAACTGTACTTCGTGAATACTGGGTCGTAGTTCGAGGGGGAGTACCCGACGTTCCACGCCGACGCCGTCATTACGGAGCGGGCCATCCCGTTCCCGGTGTCGCAGTCACCGTATCGGTGGCCCGGGGAGACCCTCGTCCAGCGTTCTGGACGAGAGGATTCCCATGTCCGCACCCCTCTGGGCCTGGGTCGTGGTGATGCTGGCCATCGCCGCGATGCTGGCCGTCGACCTGTTCCTGCACCGCGACAACCACGTGATCGGGTTCCGTGAGGCCGCGATCTGGTCCGGGATCTGGATCGCCGCCGGCCTGCTCTTCGGCGTGGTGCTGTGGCTGTGGCAGGGCGGCGAGGTGGCCGGCACCTACTACGCCGGCTATCTGATCGAGAAGGCGCTCTCGATCGACAACGTGTTCATCTTCGCGATGATCTTCACGGCCTTCGCGGTGCCGGAGGCGTACCAGCACAAGGTGTTGTTCTGGGGTGTCATCGGCGCGCTGGTGTTCCGGTTCGTGTTCATCTTCGTCGGCGCCGAGCTGCTGGACACCTTCTTCTGGACCGCGTACCTGTTCGGCGCGTTCCTGATCTGGACCGGCTGGAAGATGGCCTTCCAGCACGGCGAGCAGAGCCCGCCGGAGAACAACCCGGTGGTACGGCTGGTGCGCCGGATCGTGCCGACCGACCCGAACTACCACGGCGACAAGTTCATCACCCGGATCGACGGCAAGCGGGTGGCCACCCTGCTGTTCGTGGTGCTGATCGCGGTCGAGGCCACCGACCTGATCTTCGCGATCGACTCGGTGGCCGCGATCCTGGCCATCACCACCAGCACGTTCATCGTCTGGACCGCGAACGCCTTCGCCATCCTCGGCCTGCGCAGCCTCTACTTCTGCCTGGCCGGGCTGCTGCGCCGGTTCGTGCACCTGCACTACGGGCTGGCGGTGCTGCTCGCCTTCGCCGGCCTGAAGCTGATCCTCTCCGAGACGCCGGTCGGCAAACTGCCCATCCCGCTCACCCTCGGGGTGATCGTGGTGACCATCGCCGTCTCGATCGTCACCAGCCTGCGCAGCACCCGGTCGGTCCAGGCCGGGAAGTAGACGCGAGGAACGGGGGCCGGGTGCTCACCCGGCCCCCGTTCCTCCTGGTCAGGCCGCGATGGCCTGGTCCTCGGGCCGGCCCCGCCGGGCGGCGATCGCGGCGATGGCGATCAGGGCGAAGCCCCAGAACGGCAACAGCGCGATGTCGCCCGGGCTGAGGATCCAGCCCTCGCCCAGGTCGTAGGCGCGCAGCAGGCTCCTGGTGGGGCCGAAGGTGAAACCGGTGTCGTGCACCATCCCGCCGCCGGTCACCGGCTCGCCGGTGGCCAGGTAGGACACCAGGGAGAAGACGAATCCGGACGCCGGCGGGACGATCAGCGCGAAGCCGAGCCCGGTGAGCAGCGCGCTCGGCAGTGGACGGCGGGCCGCCCGGATCCGGTGGGCCAGCGCCACCCCGGTCAGCCAGCCGGCGACCAGGCCGATCAGCGCTCCGGCGATGGTCAGCGGAAGGTAGGCGGCGGGCCGCTGGGGCCAGCCGGCGAGGCTGATGTAGGGCTCCCCGTCGGCGTTCGGGTACGCGTACACACTGAGGTGGATCTTGTCGGTTTCGGCGGTGAAGTTGACGTTGTCGGCGATCCGGTCGTCGCCGCCGGTGACGATCGGGCCGACCCGCCAGCCCTCGGCGGCCAGCTTCTGCCGGGTCGACTCGGCGGACTCCCGCACGTCGGTCCCGGCCGGGAGGGTGCCGTCGGTGATCAGATAGGTGTCGGTGGTGACGCCGCGGGCCTCGGTCGGCAGGACACGCTGGCCGAGGGCGGTGGCGTCGGGCAGCGCAGCGTAGCCGAAGGTGCCCAGCCAGGACCCGGCGGCGGCGCCGAACGCCCCGCCGACCAGCAGCGCGAGGACCGCGGCGACCAGGGCGAACCGGCTGCGCACCGGCGGGCGGAACCGCTCGTGGAGCCCGTCGAGCACCAGCCGGCCCTTCTCCGCGCGGGTCGGGCGGCCACCGGCGGCCATCGCCATCAGCGTGTCGATCAGCTCGGCGCCGTACTTGCGGCGGATCCGGGCCGGGTACGCGGCGAGAACAGCGCGGTCACTCATGCGGCACCTCCGGCGGTGTGCGGGCGGAGGGCGAGGTTGCGGTCGGCGGCGTCGGCCCGGCGGCGCAGGCGCTGGGACTGCTCGGCCAGTGCGGCGGCTCCGTCGTCGCTGAGCCGGTAGTAGCGGCGCAGCCGGCCGTCGACGGCCTCCTCCCGGTCGACGGCGATCAGCCCCTGCTGGTCGAGGCGGTCGAGGGCGCCGTAGAGGGTGCCGGGCCGCAGATTCACCTCCCCGTCGGAGAGCTGGGTGACCTGCTGGACGATTCCGTAACCGTGCAGCGGCCGGGCCGCTAGCGCGGTGAGGATGAGATAGGTGGGTTCCTGCACGGCGGCGATACTACGGTGGACGATGTATGACGTCAACCGATGTATCGATCCGCTGATGCGTCGGTGACCCGGAACCGGTTGCCGTCCGGATCGGCCAACAGCCAGGAACCGTGCGGCTCGGCGGGCCGGGACATCATCCGGGCACCCGCGGCGACCAGGGCGGCGAACTCCCGGCCCTGGGTCACCAGATGCCAGCTGAAGTGGCCGTGCGCCGGGCCGGAGCCGGGCGGGGCGGGACTGAACCGCAGACTGCTCCCGGGGAATCCGGAGAGGGTGCCCACAGTGGTGGAACCGCCGTCGTCGGTCGCCCGCCCACCGATCACCTCGGCCCACCAGCGGGCCACCCGGCGAGGGCGGGGACACTCGACGACCAGCCGGAACACCCCGTACGGCAGATGGGGGTCGGTCCGGAACCGGTTGCCCTCGGGATCGGCGAACTCACACCGGGCATCGGCCGCCGGCGGGTGGAGCGGCCGGGCCCCGGCCGCCAGCAGCGGTTCCGGCCCGGCGCCCGGCGAACCCAGATCGAGGTGTACGCGCCCGTCGGCGGCGATGGCACACACCCGGTGCGGGCGCACGATGCTCCGGCCGAGCGCGATCGACCAGAACGCGGCGGCGCGCGCCGGTTCGGCGGTGTCCAGCACCAGCCCGTCGAATCGGGCCATCGGCTGAGTGCTCAGGAGCAGTCGGTCGGTGCGCATGGCGCGGCTTACCTCGCCGCGCCGCGCGGGAAACCCGGACGATCTCGCTCGTACGGGTGAACTCAGGACCGGTCGTTGAGCACCGGCACGATCTTCGCGGTGATCGCGCCCAGCCGGGCCACGTCCTCCTCGGTCAGGTGGTCGAAGATCAGCCGGCGGACCTCGGCGACGTGCCCCGGGGCGGCCGCCGCCAGCACGGCGAATCCGGCGTCGGTGAGATGGGCGATCTGGCCCCGCTTGTCGGTCGGGCACGCCTTGCGGACCACCCACCCGCGCTGTTCCAGTGAGGCCACCGCGTGCGACAGCCGGGTGGTGGTGGTCCCGGCCTGCCGGGCCAGCTCGGTCATCCGCATCGAACGGTCCGCGCTGCTGCTCAGCGCAGACAGGATGTGGTAGTGGGTGTGCGGCAGGCTCGCCTCGTCGCGCAGCTGGCGGTCCAGCGCGGTCGGCATCAGCATCAGGATCTGGGTGAGGTTCAGCCAGGTGCCCATCTCGGCGCCGGTGAGCCAGCGCGGTTCGTCGCCCACGGTCACGCCGCGGCGGGAATCAGCACGTGACTGTTGACCGCGCGGACCTGATCGGCCAGTTCGGGCAGCTCGGCCACCTCCACGCCGTGCCGGCGCAGCGTCTCCACCCCGTCGCAGTCGGCGAACAGCAGCGGCTCGCGCCAGGCCAGCACCACCCGGCGGATCCCGGCGTCCAGCAGCAGCCGGGTGCAGGTCAGCGGCCGGGAGGCACGGGTGGTGCACGGCTCCAGCGAGGTGTAGAGGACCGTCCGGGACAGGTCCTGCCCGGTCAGTTTGACCAGCGCGGCCTCCTCGGCGTGGAAGTGCGGGTGGCCCTCGCCGGTGTACCCGGTGGCCAGGGCCCGGCCGTGGTGGTCCACCACGACGGCGCCGACCGCGTACCGGTCCGGGACCGGCGGGGCCAGCCGGGACACCCGGATCGCCTCGGTCAGCCAGGCGTGGTCGTCCTGTGACGCGCTCATGACGGTCTCCCGCTCTCTCAGGCTGCCGGCGGCAGGTCGAGGGTGTGCGCGGTGTGGTCGCGCTTGGTGGTCAGGTACCGGACGTTGGCCGTGGACAGGTGCACGCCGGTCGGGATCCGCTCGTCGACCCGGACGCCGAGCGCCTCCAGCTGGGCGGCCTTGTCCGGGTTGTTGCTGAGCAGCCGGATCCGGTCGGCGCCCAGGGTGGTCAGCATCTGCGCGGCGGCGGTGTAGTCCCGTTCGTCCTCGCCGTGGCCCAGCGCCAGGTTGGCCTGGTAGGTGTCCAGGCCGGCGTCCTGCAGCGCGTACGCGTCGAGCTTCGCGTACAGCCCGATGCCCCGGCCCTCCTGGCGCAGGTAGAGCAGGAAGCCGCCGGCCTCGGTGATCCGCTCGGCGGCCTCGCGCAGTTGCGGGCCGCAGTCGCAGCGCTGGCTGCCGAAGACGTCGCCGGTCAGGCACTCGCTGTGCGGCCGGACCAGGGGGGTGCCGGCCACCGCCGACCGCCAGTCGCCGAGGCCGAGGGCCAGGTGTTCGCGGCCGTCGGCCAGGCCGGCGAAGGTGAACACGTCGGCGGTGGTGGAGTACCCGTCCGGGAACCGCAACGGCACGGTCACCCGTGTCCGGACCTTCGCCGCCGTGGTGTTGATCGTGTTCGTCATGCCGACAACCATCGACCCAAGATGTTGAAGAATCAATAAAACTTTGAGTCTCGTGGGTCACACCGGCCGGATGACCGGCCCCGATCTCACACCATGACCGGCTGCCCGAGCCGGCGCAGTTTCTCCTGGCTGGCGCTGCCGGGGACGGCGGTGTAGACCAGCAGGACGTGGGACTGGCCCGGGTCGAGCAGGGTCTGGCAGGTGACCTCGATGTCGCCCAGCTCGGGGTGGACGAACCGTTTGCCGTCGCCGAAGCGGACGCCGATCTCCTGCTGCCGCCACACCCGCTGGAAGTACTCGTTGCCGGCCAGCAGGCCCAGCAGGTGGGCGGCCCGGGAGCCGGGGCCGCGCCGGGTGACCGCCTCGCGCAGGCCGGAGGCGAACACCCGGGCGTGCAACTGATGGTCGTCGGGGTGGTAAAGCGCCCGGGTGGCCGGATCGGTGAACCACCGGTAGCCGATGCACCGGTCCGGGCCGGTGAACCGGGTCAGGTCGCCGGTCAGCGCCACCGCCGGCGGGGTCTGCCGCAGTGTCTCGCCCAGCTCGGTGACGACCTCGGCGGGGGTGTCGGTGAGCCGGTCCAGGATGCGCAGCATGCCGGGGCTGATGTGCTCGCTGACCGGGCCGCGCTGTGGCGGCTGGTGCCCGGCCAGGCGGAACAGGTGATCGCGCTCGTCCAGGGACAGGTGCAGGCCCTGCGCGATCGAGGCGATCATCTGCTCGGACGGGTGCGGGCCACGCTCGCGCTCCAGCCGGCTGTAGTAGTCGGCGGAGATGTGGCAGAGCGTGGCCACCTCCTCACGGCGCAGCCCGGACGTGCGGCGGCGGGATCCGCGGGGCAGACCGACGTCCTCCGGCTGCAGCGACTCCCGGCGGCGGCGCAGGAACGCGGCGAGTCCCGCTCTATCGATCATTTCCCCGTTCTATCACCGCGGCCGGGGCGTAGCCTGGGATCGTCAGGCCCTGGATGGGCCCGCGGGGCCGGCGCAGCCTGGAGTCACATCCGAGAGAGACGGGGCATCGCGCCATGGCACGCACTCGACCTGACATCACCGTTCCCGACCTGACCGGGCGGCTCGCCGTCGTCACCGGGGCCAGCGACGGCTTCGGGCTGGAGCTGGCGACCCGGCTGGCCGGCGCCGGAGCTGAGGTGATCATGCCGGTGCGGAACCGGCGTAAGGGCGAGGCGGCGATGGCGTCGATCCGGGAGCGGTACCCGTACGCCGTACTGTCGCTTCGTGATCTTGAGCTGTCCTCGCTGGCGTCGGTCGCCGCGCTCGCTGACACGCTGCGTGCCGAGGGCCGGCCGATCCATCTGCTGATCAACAACGCCGGGGTGATGACCCCGCCGCGGCGACAGACCACCGCGGACGGCTTCGAACTCCAGTGGGGCAGCAACCATCTCGGGCATTTCGCGCTGGTCGGGCGCCTGCTGCCACTGCTGCGCGACGGCCGGGCCCGGATCACCTCGCAGCTCAGCATCTCGGCCAACCAGAACGCGATCAACTGGGACGACCTGAACTGGGAGAAGTCCTACAACGGCGGCCGTGCCTACAGCCAGTCCAAGATCGCGTTCGGGTTGTTCGGGCTGGAGCTGGACCGCCGGAGCCAGGCCGCGGGCTGGGGTGTCACCAGCAACATCTGCCATCCGGGCATCGCGCCGACCAATCTGCTGGCCGCCCGGCCGGAGATCAACAGAGACAAGGACACGTTCGGTGTACGGGTGATCAGGGCGCTGTCCCGCGGCGGCGTGCTCACCGGCACCGTGCCGACCGCGGTGCTGCCCGCCCTGCTCGCGGCCACCTCGCCGGACGCGCGCGGCGGCGCCTTCTACGGCCCCAGCGGGCTGGGTGGCCTGTCCGGCGCGCCGGCCGAACAGCCGCTCTACTCCCGGCTGCGCGGCGAGGAGGAGGCCCGCCGGGTGTGGCGGATCTCCGAGGAGCTGACCGGAGTGACGTTCCCGGCCGCCCTGGTCGCATGACCCGAGGCCGCCCGGTAGCCACTCAGCCGCTGACCCGGGTGTCCTCGGCCCGCTGCGGGCGCCCGAACAGCCAGCCCTGGGCCAGATCACAGCCCTGCTCGCGGAGCCAGTCCCGCTGCGCCTCGGTCTCCACCCCCTCGGCCACCACCCGCAGATCCAGGGCACTGGTCATCGCGAGCACCGCCCGGACGATCTGCTCGTTGGCACCCTGCTGGCCGACCTCGGACACGAACGACCGGTCCAGCTTCAGGATGCCGACCGGCAGCCGGTGCAGGTAGCTCAGCGATGAGTAGCCGGTGCCGAAATCGTCGATGGCCAGCGTGACACCCAGATCGTGCAGGGCGTTGAGGGTGCTCAGGGCGGTGTCGATGTCCTCCATCACGCCCGACTCGGTGATCTCCAGCCAGAGCGCCGACGGCGGCAGCCCGGTCGAGGCGAGCACGTCCCGCACCACCCCGACGAGCTTGTTGTCCCGCAGCTGGCGGACCGACACGTTGACCGACATGTGCAGGGGATGGGCGTCCGGGCCGCGTTCGGCACGCCACCGGGCCAGCTCACCGGCCGCCTCCCGGAGCAGCCACGCGCCCGCCTCGACGATCATCCCGGTCTCCTCGGCGACCGGGATGAACCGCAGCGGCGGCACCGCGCCCAGCTCCGGGCTCTCCCAGCGCATCAACGTCTCGAAGCCGTCCAGCTCACCGCTGGCCAGGTCGATGATCGGCTGGTAGGTGGCGTACAGCTCACCGCGCCGCAGCGCGCCCCGCAGCGCCTGCTCCAGGGTGATCCGGTCGCGGAGCTGGTCCCGCAGCGAGGTGTCGAACAGCGCGTACGCGTTACGCCCCGACTCCTTCGCCTGGTACATCGCGGTGTCCGCGTCCCGGATCAGCTCCACCGCCTCGGTGCCGTCGCCGGCCTTGGCCACCCCGATCGACGCGGACACCACCACATCACCGACGGACAGTGCGAACGGCCTGGTGAACAACTCCAGCACCCGGGTGGCGACAGCCTCGGCCAGGATGCTGTGCGACGGGCTGGCCAGCGCGATCACGAACTCGTCGCCACCGATCCGGCAGACCAGATCGGTGCTGCGCACGTGGCCGCGCAGCCGGTCGGCGACCGCACACAGCAGCTCGTCGCCGACCCGGTGCCCCCAGTGGTCGTTGATCAGCTTGAACCGGTCGAGGTCCAGGAAGAGCAGGCTGATCTGCTGCTTGTCGGCGACCGCCTGATCACTCCACGCGGTGATGGTCTCGCTGAGCAACTCCCGGTTCGGCAGGTCGGTGAGCGCGTCGTGGGTGGCCCGCCGCCGGATGGCGTCCTCGGCACGGGCCCGCGAGTTGCTGGACCACACCACCCGGAACAGGATGGTCAGCACCAGCAGGACCACGAGAACCCCGCGGACGTTCTTGTCGAGATCCCCGCTGGCCGGGTCGACGGTCGCCACGATCACCGGGACCAGCAGCACCACGCCGATACCGGCCATCCGCCGCTTGGACAGCTTGCGGACCAGCCGCTGCTGCGGTGCGGTCAGCGCGCGCAGCGACGGGTGCACGGTGGCCGCGCCGAGCAGCAGCAGACCGACGGTGTGCAAGGTGCCGACATACCCGCGGGGGACGTCGGCCAGCTCCCCGCCGAAGACCAGGAACACCAGGTCACCGGCGAACATGCCGACCGCGCCCAGCACCAGCATCCACACCGCCGGCGTCCGGAACCCGCCGGCCAGAGCCAGCTGGGCGACCAGCGCGATCAGGACCACGTCGACGATCGGGAAGAACGCGTTCGCGAACTGGATCGCCGGCTCACCGGTCCGGTCGATCGCCGGCGCCACCAGGAACGTCCACGCCATACACGCGAACGTCACCCCCACCAGCACGGCGTCGATCCAGGCCGGATCCTCCGGGTCGGCGCGGCGCCGCAGCAGCATCCGGGCGGCCGCGTACGCCACCAGCAGGTACCCGACGGCCATCACCGCGTCCGGGATCAGCGAGGTGGCCACCGGCGGCGCCCGGTCCTCACCACCCAGCGCCAGCCGCGCCACCAGCCCGGTCACGATCAGCAGGCCCCCGCCGTACAGCTGGCGCAGGGGAGCGTGATCGGCGGGCACCGGCGAGCGATACGACCGGTACCAGATCAGCCCGACCTCGGTCAGCACCGCGACCAGGCACACCAGGGCCTGAACCGGCGCCGGGGTGACCGCCAGCAGCGCCGCGACCACAGCGGCCATCCCGGTCAGATACCACGAAACGGCTCGCCCTCGGTGGGGCAGCAGCGCCTGACCCGAGGACGCCGCGGAACGCTCGGGCACGGTGCGCTCAGTGGCGAGCACGGGGGTCACGACTCTCTGTTCGGCACCTGACCCGCCCGGCTGAGTGGCACCGCTCCCGCCCGGTGCGCACGGTGCCGGACCGGGTGCTCGCGGCGGCGCCCCGGGCCGGGACCGCGGTTCGGCCGCGCCACGCCGTCGGTCATCCGGGGGAGCCTCCGGGATTCACCGGGCGCGTCCTGCAAGATCATCGGCGTGTTGACAGTGCTGCGCCGGTGGAGTCTGCTCTCCGGGATCCTCGACCTGCCCCCGGTGCCCCGGCTGCTGGTGCTCACCCAGCTGGCGTTCAACATCGGCTTCTACCTGGTGCTGCCGTTCCTGGCCGGGCATCTCGGCGGCGACCTGGGACTGACCGGCGCGGTGATCGGCCTGGTGCTGGGCGTGCGCACGTTCAGCCAGCAGGGCCTGTTCGTGCTGGGCGGGGCACTCGCCGACCGGTTCGGCCCCCGGCCGCTGGTGCTGACTGGATGCGCGATCCGGATCGCCGGGTTCGTCACCCTGGCGTTCGCCGGCGGGCTGCCGACCGTGCTGCTCGGGGTGGTGCTGACCGGGGTGGCGGCGGCGCTGTTCTCACCGGCCGTGGAGTCGGCGCTGGCCGCCGAGGGCGGGCGGTCGGAGGCGGCCGGGGGAGTGCCGCGGACCCGGCTGTTCGCGATGTTCGCGGTGGCCGGGGAGATCGGCGCGGTCACCGGGCCGGTGCTGGGGACACTGCTGCTGTACGCCGGGTTCCGGGCCACCTGTCTGGCGGCGGCGGTGGTGTTCACCCTGATCCTGCTGATGCACGCCCGGCTGCTGCCGGAGAGCCCACCGGACCGGGCCGTCGAACCGCTCGGGGCGGGAGTGCGGCGGGTGCTGTCCGGGCGGCGGTTCCTGCTGTTCGCGGCGGCCTACAGCGCGAGTCTGGTGGCGTACAACCAGTTGTATCTCGCACTTCCCGCCGAATTGCGGCGCTCCGGTGTGGAGGGGGCGCTGGGATGGCTGTTCGCCCTGGTGTCGGTGCAGGTGGTGGCCGGGCAGATGCCGGTCACCGAGCGGGCCCGGCGGCTCGGGCCGCGCACCGCGATGACCGCCGGGTTCACGCTCATCGCGGCGGCCTTCGGGGTCGCCGCGACCGGGCCCGCCCTCGGGCTGCGCGGGACGGCGGCCCTGATCCCGGCGGCCGGCCTGGTGGTGCTGCTGACCGCCGGGCACATGCTGGTGAAACCACTGGCCGGGGACGTGGCCGCCCGGCTGGCCGGGGAACGGCATCTCGGCGCCCACCTCGGCGCCCTGGCCACCGCCGGTGGGGTCGCGGTGCTGGTCACCAGCCCGGTGGTGGGCCGGCTGCTGGAGTGGCGGCCGGTCGCGGCGTGGGCGCTGCTGGCCGTGCTGGCGCTGGCCGCCGCGGGTGCGATGTGGCGAGTCACGCGACCATGAAGTCGCCCGACGCCATGTAGACCACCAGCAGCACCGCGTGCAACGACATGCCGATCACCAGGACCGCCCGGTCGGCGAGCGGGTGCACGGCGATCCGGGCCAGCACCAGGAACACCGCGACCGCCTCCAGGGTGAACCTGGCCGCCGACATCATCGCCCGGCCGCCGACCTCGGTGGACGTCAGCACACCGAAGGCGATGACGGCGTGCACCACCAGGTACATCTGGTCGCGCCGGAACCGCCACCGGCCACGCACGCACGCCACCAGCAGGATCAGCGCGAACAGGACCGTGCCGGCGTCCAGCAGCGCGGCCAGCGACCCCGGGTCCAGTAGCGGGCGGCCACTCCGCTGCTCGAACGCGGTCAGCAACGCCAGCCCGGGGAAGGTGTACTCCCGGCCCCACTGCTGCTGGGCGACACTGAACGCGAGCGGGTCACCGAGCGACACCCAGCAGTACAGGCTGTAGGCGGCCAGGCCGAGCGGGACCAGACCGAGCGCGAACACGTCCCGGCCGATCCGGCCCCGGCGGAAGTACTCGTACGCCAGCGGCACGATCAGCAGCAGGCCGAACAGGCGGGTCGCCGACGAGAACGCGGCCAGGGTTCCGGCCAGCCACCAGTGGCCGCGCCGGCCGGCGTACAGCGCACCCACCGCCAGCAGGATGAACAGTGACTCGTTGTAGCCGACGAACAGGAAGAACCCGGTCGGGAACGCGGCCAGGTACCAGGTCGCCCGCTGCGCCACCAGCGGCCCGAACTCGTGCTCGGCCAGCCGGTGCAGCACGGCCAGCGCGCCGATCGCGGCCAGGTTCGCCACCACCAGAGCACTGACCACTCCACCGCCGGGCAGCAGCGGGTCGAACAGCCGGATCAGGATCGGGTAGAGCGGATAGAACGCCGGGTAGCCGGGTCCGAGGTGGTAGCCGTGCTCGGCGATCTGCACGTAGTGGACGGCGTCCCACCGGTTCCAGCCGAACACCACCATCCACGCCTCGGGCACCTGCCGCTGCGGCAGCCAGGCGAAGGCGCTGACCGCGACCCGGGCGACGGTGGTGGCCGCCCACACCGCCACCGCGGCCAGCAGCGCGGTCCGCCACGGCCGGGTCCGCCGGGCCGGGAGGATCAGCGGGACCGGCTTGATCTCCACCATGGTCATCGGTTTCACTCCAGGGGGTATCCGCCATCGCCCCTCACTGCGGGGCGGCGGCCGTACTCGGGGGCTCGGTTTCAGAGAGGCAGGCGGACGGTGACGCGCAGGCCACCGTCGGGGCCCGGTTCGGCGTCGACCGAACCGTCGTGGGAGCGGACGATCGCGCGGACGATGGACAGGCCGAGGCCGCTGCCACCGCTGTGGTCGATCCGGTCCCGGCCCAGGCGGGTGAACGGCTCGAACAGCCGGGGGATCTCGGCCACCGGCACCACCGGGCCGGTGTTGGTCACGGTCAGCGCGTGCCGCCGGTCGAGTGTGACCCGCACGGTGCCGCCGGGGCGGTTGTACTTCAGCGCGTTGTGCACCAGGTTGCGCACCAGACGTTCCAGCAAGATCCGATCACCGACCATCGGGTACGGGTCCAGCTCGGTGATCAGCGTGATCCCGGCCGCGTCCGCCTCGATCCGGTGGGGTGTCACCACCTCGCCGACGATCTCGTCCAGCTGCTGCGGACTGTGCGCGACGATGCCCTGCTGGGCCTGGCTGAGCGTGAGCAGGCCCTCGATGATCCGCTCGCTGCGCTCGTTGGCCTCCAGCAACTGGCCGGTGACCAGCCGGGACTGCTCGGCGGTCAACGGTTCGGCCATCGCCACCTCGATGATCATCCGTTGCAGGGCGAGCGGGGTGCGCATCTCGTGCGAGGCGTTCGCGGCGAAACTGCGCTGGCCCTCGTAGCCGGCGGCCAGCCGGTCCAGCATGCTGTTCAGGGCCGTGGTCAGGGCTCGGACGTCCCGGTCGGTGCGGCCCTCCGGGATGCGCAGGCCGAGGTTCTGCGGGCCGATCTGGGTGACCAGCGGCACCAGGTCGCGCACCGGGGCCGACACCCAGCGCGACACCGGCCGGTACAGCAGCAGGATGATCAGCAGCAGGATGCCGTAGAGGGTGATCGACCGGACCGGCTTGTTGCGGTCGAACGTGCCGCAGGCGCCGAGGGTCTCGCCCAGGCAGGGTTCGAATCTCTGCCAGTTCCACCAGGCGAACTCGTAGAAGTAGTTCTCGGCGATCAGCGCGACGGTCAGGCCGACCACGGACACCATCAGCAGGCGGGCCCGTACGGTACGCAGATGCATCAGGCCCCCAGCCGGTATCCGGCCCGCGGCACGGTGTGGATCACCTGCGGCTCGCCGAGTTTGCGGCGCAGGTTGCGCACGGTCACCGGGACCACGTTGGTGAACGGGTCGATGTTCTCGTCCCAGACCTGTTCGAGCAGGTCCTCCATGCTGACCGCCTGCCCGCGGGCCCGCATCAGCGCGTGCAGCACCCCGAACTCCTTGGCGGTCAGGCCCAGTTCGCGGCCGTCCCGGGTGGCGGTGCGGGCACCGACGTCGACGAGCACGCCGTCACGTTCCAGGACCGGGGGCAGGGCCGGGGCGGTCCGCCGGGCCAGCACCTGGATCCGGGCCACCAGCTCGTCGAACGCGAACGGCTTGGTCAGGTAGTCGTCGGCGCCCAGCCGCAGGCCCTCGACCCGGTCGTAGACGCTGCCGGCCGCGGTGAGCAGCAGCACCCGGGTCTCCCGCTCGTGCTCGTGCACCCAGCGGCACACGTCGTCGCCGGTCCGGCCGGGCATGTCCCGGTCCAGCACCGCCACGTCGTAGCGGTGCACGTCCAGCCGCTCGATCGCGGCGTCGCCGTCGTAGCAGACGTCCACGGCCATCGCCTGCCGTCGCAGGCCGGCGGCCAGCAGGTCGGCGAACAGCCGTTCGTCATCGGCAACCAGTACGCGCATCTACCCGAGTTCCCCACTTGTGGTGATCATCGGCCATGACTGTAGGAGCGGGCCGATAATCTCCGGATAAATCTGGTGTTGAGCAGTCGCTCAAACAGGGCTACAGTCATGTTTGAGCAACTGCTCAAAACTTTTCGGAGGCCGTCATGACTACCGCAAGTGTCCTGGTCAGTGACGTTCGCGTGGGTCGGATGGCCGCTGCCGCCGTCGCCACCGGCATGATCGGCGGGACCGCCACGGCAACCCTCGCCGTGACCATGGGCGGGGCCGACACCGTCCCGGCCGCGCTGGCACTCGCCGTCGTCGTGCCGGTGCTGCTCGGCGCGCTGATCGCCTGGCGGCTGACCGCCGACGGACCCGGTGACCGCTGGCTCGCCGCCGCGGCCGCCCTCGGCGTCCTGCTGATCACCGTCGTGCAGGTGGCGCTCCACCTCGACTTCCGGCCCGGCGACGGCGCGCAGATCCTGGAGGCGGCGACGATCGCGGTCGTCTTCGGCAGCCTGTACGGGCTGATCGCCGCCGTCGCCGCGATCGTGCTCCTGGTCCCGGCCGTGCTCGTGCTACGTCACCGGATCAGCCGGCCCCGGCTGCGGGTGATGGTGACCGCCGTCGTGATGACCGGCGCCGCGGTCTTCGCCTACCTGGTCACCGACGCCATG
The DNA here is from genome assembly GCF_050589265.1 of Actinoplanes sp. G11-F43. NCBI lineage: Bacteria > Bacillati > Actinomycetota > Actinomycetes > Micromonosporales > Micromonosporaceae > Actinoplanes > Actinoplanes sp. G11-F43. Next base: position 5,659 of record NZ_JBNZCE010000065.1, on the reverse strand, counting down.
CAGGCCCCGGCCCTGACCGGCATGGCCACCGCGCTGGCCGGGGTCGGAGCGGTCATCGGCACCCGGTCATGATCCCGGGCGGTCGATGGTGCGCACCCGCTCCGACAACTCGGCCCACAGGCCCGGAGCCGCGCCGATGGTGAGCGTGGTGGTGTAGTCCGGGCCGTGACCGCCCAGGACCACACCCGCCTCGCGGGCGATCAGGGCGCCGGCCGCGATGTCCCACAGTTTCGTGTCCAGGGCGACACCGCCGTCCAGCCGGCCCGACGCCTGATAGACCAGGTTCAGGGCGGCCGGGATCCGGCGGACGTCACCGGACAGCGGCAGGAGTTCGCGTACCAGCAAGCCGGTCCTGGTCTTGGTCTTGACGTTGGGCTGGAAACTGACACCGATCAGCGACTCGGCCAGCGGTGAACCGCTCGACGCCTTGATCGGCCGGCCGTTCAGCAGAGCGCCGGAGCCGTCGATCGCACTGAACGTCTCGTCGGCGGCCGGATCGTGCACCACCGCCATCCGCGGCACGTCACCCTGGTAGAGGGCGACGCACACCGACCACGGGCCGGTCCGGCTGACATAGTTGCGGGTGCCGTCCAGCGGGTCGATGATCCAGGACCAGCCGCTGGTGCCCTCCCGGCCGTTGCCCTCCTCGGCCTGCATGGTGTCGTCCGGCCAGGCCGCGTGGATGCCGTCCACGATCAGGCGCTCACTGGCGATGTCGACATCCGAGACGACGTCGTTGACGTGCGCTTTCGGGGCGCCCATGGTCAGGGTGTCGCGGCGCTCGATCTGGAGGCGGCCGGCCCGGACCGCGAGGTCGGCGGCGAGATCACGGGCGGCGAGCAGGTCACGGTTCATCGCCACTCACGTTATCTCACCACTACGTGCCACCTTTCGGTCACTCAAAGTGGTCATCGGGGTGCCGGGCGGACGTTGACGACATGAGAATATTGACTGGCGTCATCATTGCCACCGCTGCTGCTGCTGTCCAGGCGCCCGCCGCCGCTCAGGCCGCCCCGCGACACTGTGTGTCCACCCGGCCCACCCCGGACTTCTACGCCGCCGGCCGGATCTCCACCACCCCGGTCACCGACGACAACGGCCGCTGCCGCACCATCGCGGTCTCCGGAATCCGCGACGCCGCCGACCCGTCCGACACCTGCCAGACGTTCCTGGTCGCGCTGACCAACCCGGGCGCCGACCCGACCTACACCGACCCGGTCCGGGCCTGCGCCGGAAGCCGCACGGTCTTGGCCACCGGCGTCCCCAAAGGCACCGAGTTCCGGATCATCTACCAGGGCGACTACATCGACCCGGCGCCGCAGGTGGTCCGCTTCACCGCCTGGTACTGACGTTTCCCGCCCGGCGTCACGAGGCGCCGGGCCGGACACTGTCACTGCGTGGCCGGACACCGGCTTCGGTCGAGGGGCCGCCATGGAGTTCGATGATCGAGCATCGCCGGACCTGCCCGCACCCGCCGCCGCCCGGGCCCGGGTAGCGCCCCAGTGGCGCGCAGGGGTGCGATCCAGCGCGCATCCTCCGCGGCAGATCCGGATGTTCCACCTCGTCAGTGAGGTGATATTTCGCCATCGGATCGTGCTGGTGGCGCTTACCCTTCCGCCGTGGTCCGGTCCCGCATCAGAAGCATCCTGGTCGAGAACGTCGCGTACCGATGGACCGTCAGCCCGGTCGATCCTGGTCACGTCAAGGTCAGAATCTGGCGCGACGGGCCCGACTTCCGCGGCACATTGGAAGTAATAGCCACTTTTGACGACCCCTGGCTAAACTATGGACCGATCGTGAGCGCACCTGCCGGCCGAGCGGCCGAAGCGTTCGAACTGAGCCCGATCACCTCGGCACTCGTAGCGAACGCCGTCCGGCAAGCACTCGACGGGGGCTGGCAGGCACGTCACCACGCAACGACGCGTCTCCAACTCACCCACGACCGCGAACGGTTGGAGTCGACACCGGATCAGCAGGGAGGCGCTACCGTCCGACTTCCGGATCCCCGTTCAGCGTCCAGCGGTAGAAGCGAGTTTCCCAGATCCCCTCATGGGTGGTGCGGCTGCCGTCACCGAGCTCGATCGTGAGCCCGGAGGGTTCGGTGCGATAGCGCTCGCCCGCTTGGATGAACGCGGGTTCTCGTAACACAAGCCAATGGCAACGGTCGTCGCCTCGGATTTCTTCGACAAGCAGCAGCCGCTTGGCGCGCCGCCAGTCCGTCCGGCGGGGGTCGCTGTCCATGGGGGTAGTACACCAGCGTGGTGGACCGGATTCCACCTGGTTCCGTTACGGGCCGGAGGTGACCTGGCAACGGTTACCGCGCACGCTACGCAGTTGTGAGCGGTCAATGGCATTCTTCTGTTCGGTGCGGCGTGATGGTGGCCGAATCGTGTCGGTGGCTCGTTTTGGTTCTGGTCCGGGAATGCGATTTGGCATGATCGACTTCTTACACTTCGCGGTCGGGGTCCGGGATAATTTTGGTATGGCTCAGATGTCGTTGTTCAGCCGGGCCCAAACTGCTGCGATGCGGGATTTGACCAAGGCCCGTAATTACGATCCGGATCGTGCGGAGTTTCGTCGTCAGCACAAGATTCGCCGTGACTGGGGTCTGCAGCGGCGCCATGCCGAGAAGCTTCGACGTCTCCGGGAGAGCGGGAGCCCGCCGAGGACTCCTGCCGACATCACCGGCACCCGGGCTCATTCCACGCCGCGCCCCACACCGTCGCCGCCGGCAGCGGCTTCGACATCGGCAACCCCCGTCCCGCAGCATCCGCCCGTGACGCGATCGGTGCCTGCGAGGCAAACGGCACCCGTCACGCGCCCGGCACCCGTCACGCGCCCGGCACCCGTCACGCGCCCGGCACCCGTGGCGCGGTCGGTGCCTGCGTCGTTTCCGGTGCTTGCGGCTTCACCTGGCGTTGCGCGTCACCCGGTGGTTCGGCGGCAACCATCGGCAGCAAGCATGGCAGCTCCAATAGCCCGGCCTGCAACAGCCGCGGCGCCGGAGGTGTCCCTGCCGGCGCCGCGAGCACCTCAGCCCGGCGGACCGAGCCGCGGGCTGCCGGCGAATCGGCAGCCTTCGGCCGCAGCGCCGGACACGACACCGGTCTCGGCCGCAGCGCCGGACACGACACCGGTCTCGGCGCCGGACACAGCCCTGGTCTCGGCCGCAGCGCCGGACACCACACCGGTCTCGGCGCCGGACACAGCCCCGGCGTGTGCCCCGGCACCGGTTGGGCGAGCGTGGGATTGTCTTTTCATTTATGAGTGTGGCCGGCGCGGGATGGTGGTCACGGTGACGTTCGATGTGGGCCGAGACGGCCAGGTTGCTGAGGGTTTCCGTGCGGTGGCCGAGGAGATTTCTTTCCGAACTACTATGGGAAATCTCCGGTATTTGACAGATTTTTCTCGCGGCTTTCAGGTTTCGCGAAAATCCCGGACGGAAGCCCGGGGCGCCAGTGAATCCTGCTACATTTCTCGGATTTCCCAGCAGGGCGGAGGCGCGCCCCCATCGGCAGATCCGTGCGCCTGTCGGGTTCCGCTGGTGACCCGCCCTTTTTCTCGCGCGTCTTTTGTGTCTGGTTGAGTGGTGAGCCTTCGCCGGCGGCTCTGCCGAGGCGGTCAAGCCCTCGCTGTGGCCTTTCCGGCTGACGGACGAGCGCTGCGCCTATGCCGGAACGGATCAAACCAGCCCGGATGCGGCGGGGTTTCGGAATCTCCGCATGACTGAGGGTTCGTCGGCCGCGGCCACCCAGCCGCCCGCCCCGAGAACCAGCCGCCCGCCCCGAGAAGAAGCCCGTCGAACCGGGCGGATGCCTAGCTGAAGGGACGTGACACCTCCGGCCGTGATTAACGTATATCGGACCCGGGGGCTTGCGGCAAGACCCGGGGTCGGCCTCAGAATCGGCGGCCGGACCGGGATATCGGGGGGATTTCGCGATGCGTGGCGGATACGTGGTGGACCTGTACGACCTGGATCGTTCCCAGGTGGCGGTTGCCGGGGGCAAGGGCGCGAACCTCGGGGAGCTCTCCCGCATCGACGGGGTTGAGGTTCCGGCCGGGTTCTGTGTGACGACTGCGGCGTTTCAGCAGGGCGATATCACGGCGGCTGTCGCGGCTGCGGTCGGGGACGGGGCCTATGCCGTACGGTCCAGTGCCACCGCTGAGGATCTGCCTACCGCGTCGTTCGCCGGGCAGCAGGACAGCTATCTGAACGTCAGTGGGGTGGACTCGATTGTCGAGCACGTCAAGAAGTGCTGGGAATCGCTGTATACCGAGCGGGCGGTGGCCTACCGGAAACGTAACGGGATCGATGAGCGCTCGGTGCGGATGGCTGTGGTCGTTCAGCGCATGGTCGCGGCGGATGTGAGTGGGGTGCTGTTCACCGCTGATCCGGTTTCGGGGGATCGGCGGGTCAGTGCGGTGGAGGCCGTCGCGGGGCTGGGCGAGCAATTGGTCTCCGGACGTGTGAACGCCGACCACTACCGAGTGAGGGACGGGGTGATCAGCGGAGAAGGGACCGTGCTGAACCCCGTACAACTGCGGCGGTTGGTGGATCTGGGGCGCCGGATCGAAGCGCATTTCGGCAGTCCGCAAGACATCGAATGGTGTCTGGCGGGCGACGATCTGTTCATCGTGCAGAGCCGGCCGATCACCACCCTGTTCCCGATTCCGGAGGTGGGGGATCAGGACCGGCATGTGTACGTGTCGGTCGGCCACCAGCAGATGATGACCGACGCGATGAAACCGCTCGGGCATTCGATGTGGCGGCTGACCGCGATGGCGCCGATGCACGAGGCCGGTGGGCGGCTCTTCGTCGACATCGCCGCGCGGCTGGCGGACCCGGCGATTCGGCCCGGCCTGCTCGACATGATGGGCAAGGGCGATCCGGTGATCCGGGACGCGCTGGAAACCCTGCTGGAGCGCGACGGGGTGACACCGAGCCGGGAGACCATGCCGGTGGCACCGGTGCCGGACCCCGACCCGGCGATCATCGAGCGGTTGATCGCCCGGAGCACCGCGTCGATTGAACAACTACGGCATGATATCTCCGAGAAATCGGGTGCGGAGCTGTTCGACTTCCTCGACGACGCGTTCGCCGAACACAAACGGGTGCTCGCCGACCGGGACAGTTTTCAAGCGCTGATGGCCGGCATGGGCGCCACCTGGTGGCTCAACGACCGGCTGGCGGAATGGCTCGGCGAGACGAACGCCGCCGACACGCTCACCCTGTCCGCGCCCGGCAACATCACCTCGGAGATGGGCCTGGAACTGCTCGACGTCGCCGACGTGATCCGGGAACACCCCGAGGTGGAGACGGCCGACGTCGACGATCTACCGGGCGAGGTGCGGGAGGTGCTCGCCGCCTATCTGGACCGGTACGGCATGCGCTGTGTCGGCGAGATCGACATCACCCGGCCGCGCTGGAGTGAACAGCCGGGCACGCTGTTGCCGGTGCTTCTGGACGCGGTCCGCAATTTCCGGCCGGGGGAGTCCCGCCGCCGTTTCGAGCAGGGCCGGGAACGGGCCGCGAAATACGCGGCGGACATTCTCGTACGGCTGCGATCCCTGAGAGCCATCCAAAACCTGGTCGACACTCATGAATGTCACGTTGAGTGAGATTTGGGTTGTTGGCCGGGCGTTGGCTGTCCGGAATGGA
>NZ_JBNZCE010000064.1:0-23614 GCF_050589265.1 Actinoplanes sp. G11-F43 | reverse complement strand
GGCCATTCACCATCCTCGGCCTCACCGGATGATGTTGAAACGACCGTGGGCGACCGCCAAAGCGAAGGCCCATACGGTGGTGAAATCCTCCGAGAGTTCAGCCAGCCTGCCACTCACAGCGGGAAATGGCCGAAGCGGTACGGAGCCGCGCAGAAAAGTTGAGGAGGTGGAAAGTGTAAATTTGCGGATAATTTGGCAAATTTGCGGGCGAGGCGAGCTGCATGCGGAGCAGGCAGGGCAAGGCGGGCAGTCGGGCAGTCGGGCAGTCGGGCAGTCGGGACAAGATAAGCAGGGCGGGCAGGGCGGGCAGGGCGGGCATGCGGGACAAGGAAGGCAGAGCAGGCACGGCGGGCAGGGCGGGTAGGGCGGGCATGCGGGACAAGGAAGGCAGGGCAGCACGGCGGGCAATCGGAGCAAGGCGGGCGAGGCAGATAAGGCGGGCAGTGGGGGCAGGAAGGGTGGGTGGGCAAGCGGGCAGGTTGGGTGGGTGGGTGGCTGAGAATGCTGCTCAAATCGGTTGAAACGGCCGCGATCGAGGGGGTGGCGGGCGTCCGGGCGGGGCTGGGCGCGGGCGCGGGCAGGGCGCGGGCAGGGCGCGGGCGCGGGCAGGGCGCGGGCGCGGGCAGGGCGCGGGCGCGGGCAGGGCGCGGGCAGGGCGCGGGCTGAGCTGGGTGTGGGCTGGGCTGCGGTCGGGGCGTGAGCGCTTCGGTGCTTTGATCTGTTGATGATCATCGAGTACGGGTCGGGGGCGTTCCGGGTTTCGAGTCGGCTGGCTCGGTTTGATGGGGGCGGGGATGGGCGGACACTGGTCACCGCTGGTGGTGGGTGGGTTGAGGCGGTTGATCTGGGCACCGGGGCGGTCACCGGCGGGCCCCGGGTCACCGCGATGGCTGTGTGCGGGGACGCTGTCGCGGTCGCGCCCGCGGAGCGGACCGGTGTCGTCGTCCTGCTGGGGCTGCCTGACCTGACCGCACTGTGGGAGTTCGACGCCGGTGGGCCGGTGCATCTGCTGGGGGGCGGTGGGGCGACGGTCGCGGCGGTCACCGGGGACCCGTACACACTGGTTTTGAGCTTGGACGGGGTGACCCGGCGGATCGCACTGCCGGACAAGGCGGCCTGCCTCGGCGTGTCGCCGGACGGGAAGTTCGTCGCGGTCGGCACCGATCGGGGGCGCACCGGGCAGGTGCTGCTGGTGGACGTCGTGGCCGGCGCGGTCCGGCACACGCTGACCGGGCCGCGCGCGCCGGTCGGCGGGGTGCTCGTCGACGCCGGGCACGACGTCGTGGTGGCGGCGGCCGGGCCCCGGGTGCTCGGGTGGGCGGTGAGCGCGCGCAAACCGAAAGCCACGAGCCTCTGGGTGTCACCGAAGGAGGGCGCGTCCCTGGCCGGACTCACCCCGGGCGGGCGGTTGATCGCGTACGCGCGACAGGCCTCGACCGTGTCCGTCGACCCGATGACGGGAGCCGTCGACTGGGAGATCGACTCGTACGGGCCGGCCCTGGTGCACGGCGACCGGGTGATCTCGGCCCGGTTCCATGACTGCCGTGAGCTGGATCCGGCGACCGGGGCGATCCGGCACACCTGGACCCATCGCGGGTATGTGAACCGCCTGTCCGCCGCCGGGGACACCATCGTGGGCAGTGGGCTCGGTTCCCGCCCGATGCTGTTCCGGCCGGGTGCGCCGGGGATCCCCGAGCTGGGTGACGGGCACGTGCGGGAGGTGGTGGCGGTCGCCTTCGACGGTGAACGGTTCGTCACCTCGGGCGCCGACCAGCGGGTCTGTGTCTGGGCGCGGGGGAACCCGGAGCCGGAGTTCACCGCGTTGCTCGACGACTCCGCGGGGGTCAGCCGCCGGCATCACGGTGTCGCGCTGGACGGTGGCACGGTGTTCGCCGGTTCGCGTTCACGGGTGGTGCGGTTGGCCGCCGGGGACGAGTCCCGCAGCGAGCGGCTGGACGGTGACGTGGTCGCGGTGGTGTCGATGCCCGACCGGGGCGAGGTGCTGGTCGCCTGTTCGAAGGGTTATCGCAACGGCGTGCTGTACCGGCTGGACGCGCGCACCCTCGAGGTCCGCGCCCGGGCGAAGGCGCCGCATGTGCTCGGGGCGCTCGGGTACACGCCGGGATCGTCGAGGTTCGACATCCGCTGGGCCACCGGCGTCCGGACCCTGGAGATCAACACCTTCAAGGACATGATCGGGTACGAGTACCCGGCGCACCGTCCCGAAGTCCACCTCACCGCGGACCACCAGCTGGTGGTGTATGTGGACGCCCACCGGGACACCGCCACCATGCGTTTCCACGACATCGCCGCGCGGGCCGCGCGCCACGAGCCGGTGGTGATCCCGGCGCTGGCCGGCGAGTCACGGATGTCCGGCACCGGCCTGCTGGCCACCGTGCACGCCGACGCGATCCGCCTGTGGGACGTCCAGGCCGGGGCGTTGGCCGCCGAGTTGCCGCTGCCCACGTCGCCGGGCTGGGGTGCGGTGCCGCACTGGTTTCCCGGCGATGCCGCGATCCTGCTGACCCACGGGTCCGGCCTGATCCGGGAGGTGCCCCTTCCCGAAAACGTTTTCGGCGCGCATATTGATTGATGCTCGCCGATGAAAACGGGAGGGATCATGCGCAGACTGCTAGCCGTCGCCGCCACCGCCGTGCTCGGGCTCACCACCGCCGTACTCGCGCCCGGGGTGAGCGCCGCCGCGGCCGGGTGCCGGGTGGCGTACACCATCGGGTCGCAATGGTCCGGAGGTTTCGGCGCGGACGTGACCGTGACCAACCTCGGCGACCCGGTCAGCGGGTGGACCCTGCGCTGGACCTTCGGGGCGGGCCAGACCGTCGGCCAGGCCTGGAACGCCGGCGTCACCCAGAGCGGGGCCACCGTGACCGCCGTCAACGTCGCCTACAACGGATCCCTCGCCACCGGCGGCAGCACGTCCTTCGGGTTCAACGGATCGTGGACCGGCAGCAACCCGGCGCCGGGATCGTTCACTCTCAACGGCACCGTCTGCACCGGCGGCGTCACCTCCCCCAGCCCGTCACCGTCGACCGGGACACCGCCCGCCAAGACGGTCCGGGTGTTCTGGCTGCGGCCGGCCGACGTGCCGTACGACCAGCGCTACCCCGACGGCATCGCCGCTGTGATGCGCGAGGCGCAGCGCTACTACAAGCAGGAACTCGGCAAGACCTTCACCCTGAACGAGCCGGTCGTCGAAGTGGTCACCGGCGACCACGACCAGAACTGGTACATCACCACCGGCTGCACCGGCAGCGACCACTACTGGTGTGTCGTCGGCAACATGCACCAGGAGCTGATGCGCCGGTACGGCATCGCCAACCCGGACAACCGCTGGCTGGTCGTCGGCGAGATCAGCGCCGAGGAACCGAACCGGTCCGGCGGCGGCGCCAGCCCCGGCTGGGTGGTGCTGAGCGGCCACGACGCGGACGGCGCCGCCGGCATCAACGGCCCGATGAACCGCTGGTACGGCGGCATGGTCCACGAACTGGGCCACGCCTTCGGCCTCCCCGACTCCACATCGACCGACGGCACCCCCATGTCGGCCTCGTTCTACTCCTACCCGAACACCCACTTCAGCCAGGCCCAGAAGAACGCGATCCTCTCCGGCCGCTACGGAACCTTCCTGTCCTGACGAACCGGCCATGTCGCTGCTGCCCGACCAGCCGGTTCGGTGACCGGGACGCCGTCAGATCTGCGAGTATCAATCATGCGCTCGAAACGGTGGAACGATGTGGATCCGGTGGCGGCCGCGGCTGCCACGATCACGGCCGTCATGACGGTGCTCTACCTGACGCTCCTCAACCAGGAGGGCGACGGGCCGGCGGCATGGTTCGTGACCGGCCTGGCCGCGGCGGGACTGCTCGCCGGCTATGGAATCGCTCGGGCGACGCCGAGCCGCCGCGCGGCCCTGATCGCCGCCGGCGTTCTCCTGCTGGCACTCGGTCTCCTGAGCCTGCTGTCGATCGGTCTGCCCATCATCGCCGCGGGGGTACTCGCCCTGGTGGCCACCACCCGTGGACGAACCGGCACGCCCCGTCCGCCCGCGGGCCGATCGCCCTCGGAGTGACCTGGAGGGGTTCACGCTCATCGGTCCGGCCACCCGCCTCCAGGGTCGGCTCGATGTGACGCTTGACCTCCACCGGACTTCACCGTGCAAGCTCGCGGGATGAGTGTCGACGAGGTCTACGAACGGTTGCGCCACACCGGACCGGAACGCGACGGCTGGCTGTCCAATCACGCCCCGATGGCCGCCGAAGCCCTGATCCGGCACGGGCAGGAGGCGATCGTCCACCGGTGGCTGGACGGGTACGCCGACCGCCTCGAGGCCCGGCCCCGCGGCATCAGCCCGATCCTTCCCGCGCAGTGGCGCGAACCCCTCGGTGACCCCACCCGGACCGGCGACTGGCTCACCTACTTCGACCGCGAACTCGCCCTCGCACCCTGGCCCGACGTACTGGTCACCTGGTGGCCGCGGCTGCTGCCCGGGATCGCCGCCGGCGCCACCCACGGGGTGATCCGGGTCGGGCACGCGGTCCGCTCCCTGCTGGACGCCACCACCCCCGCGCGGGTCGGTGAGCTGGCGCAGGGGCTGGCCTACTGGGCCGGGCGCTGGCAGCCACTCGCCCCGCCCGGGGCCGGGCCGTACCCGGCGACCGACCCGCGGTCCGCGCTGGACGCCGTGCCGCGCGTGCCCGACCAGCGCTCCGGTGCCCGGGAACGCCTGGCCCAACTGGCCCGCACCCCCGGCTGGGCGGCGGCGTCCGGCAACGTGCCCGGACCGGACACGGCGTCGGTACGCGCCCGGCTGGAAGCCATCGTCGAGGCCGCCACCCTGCGGCACGGCACCCACGGGCACGCCTCCCCGATCATGCTGGTGCACGCGGCCACCGCGCCGAACGCCGTACTCCGGGTCCTGCCGGTCCTGCCGTCGCGGTTGTGGCCGCCGAGCCTGGAAGCGGCGTGGACGGCGACGGCCGCGATCACCGCCGCCTACTCCCCCGCCGAACCCCGCCCGCTGCCGGCGCCGTCCACGGTCACCCCCGGCGAGCTGATCGAACTGGCCGCACGGAGCGGCGACGAACACGCGATCAAGTTCGCCGACACCGCCCTCGATCTCCACCCCCGGGTGCTGGCGTCGGCCCGGCACTCGGTCGGGATGTTCTGAACCGGCATGCCGGGTGGCCGTCCCGGGCCGCCGGCCGCGCGGACATCCACCGGTTCGGTCGCTGATCAGTAACCGACATCGTCTTGCGGGCGGCCGGGCCGCTGGATCGGCCGCGGGTCACCGGTGTCGCCCCGGGCGACCTGATCGCTGTACGCCAGATCACCGGCCTTGTCGACGACCACCGTGCGGCCGGAGTCGACGGCCTCCCGGATCAGGACGGCCAGCTCCTCCGGTGACGCGCCCCGGTTCGCCACCGCGATCTGCCGGCCCACCTCGTTGTTGTGCAGGTCCATCGCCTCATCGGCGGCCGTGTGATCCGGAACCGCCTCGTGCGCGGTGGTCATCTCCCGGGCGAAGTCCACACCGAACTTCGCGGTCAGCAGAGCATTCCAATACGCGTGCCGGAACGCATCGGTATGACCGTTCTGGATGTCTTCCGGGAACTGCGCGTTCGCCGTATCGATCGCCGTCTTCCGGATGTCGTGGAAGGCGATCTGGTCGGCCAGCGGCATACCCCGCAGGATGCGTGCCTCCGACGGGGTGACCTCCTGCGGCTCGACGACACCCAGATCCAGCAGCAGGCCACCGCTCGGATACCGCTGTTTCGGGCCGTCCGCGGCCACCTGATACTCGTTCAGGATCTGCTCACCGGGCTTACGGGCGTCCGGATCCAGTTTCGCGGCCTGGAACACCTCCTCCCGCAGACCCGGCGCGGTGGCGATCACCCGTGCGGTGTTCCCGCTGTCCGCCAGAAGATCCGGCAGGAGATCCCGGGCCGCCCGCACCGCGTCCAGCACCTTCACCCGCGCGTCACCCTCAGTCGGGATGGCCCGCGTGTAACAGCCGTCCGCCTCACGGAACAGGTAGTCGGCCTCATCCCGGACCGCCTCCCGCCGCTCGTCGATCTCCGGCCCGCCCAGCGCCGACGGCCCGACCAGGAAGTCCCACTGCGCCATCGGGCCGGCCGCGCTCAGCCCGGCGTGCGCGGCCGTCAGCGGGGCGATCAGCTCACCCAGGCGGCGCTCCAGCACGATCCCGGTGTTCACCAGGTCCTTCGCCGACTGCTGGGCGGAACGGTAGTTCTCCAGGGCGGTACCGGCCCGCCGGTAGCCGATGCCCAGCTTCGTCGCGATGTCGACGGCCTGACCGAGCCGCGTCTCATACCGCTCGGCGGCCTCCCCCTCCCACTCGACCGTGCCGACCAGCCCGTCCAGCTCCGGCAGCCCCGACTCGATCACCCGGGCCACCCGCTGGAAATCCTCGGCGGCCATCGCGGTGTACTCCGGTCGCATCTCCTCGATGTAGAAGACCTGATCGCGGAAGGTGGTCACGGCCGGTACTCCGGTCCGGTGAGGATCTCGTCGATCTCCCGGGCCGCCGCCCCGTCCGCCCGCCGATAGCCGGCCGACGCCGCGGACAGCTTCGTCGACAGCGCGGCGAGCAGGGCCACCGCGTCCGCGTACTGGTCGCCGGCGAACGCGGCGAAATCCAGCACCGCCGCGGCCACCTCCGCGGGGCTGCGCGGCGCCCGCATCCGTTCCGCCTTCGACATCTCCGGCCGGCCCGCCTGATAGAGGCCGGCCAGCTCCAGCAGCAGGTTCGCGCCACCGTCCAGAGACGGCGGCCGTGCGTGCACACTCATGTGGTCTCCCCCCGCCAGGAATCGACGCCCACCACGGTATGCACCCCCGGCAACCCGGCCCGATCAGCCCGGTTCGGACTCGTGGCCGGCCGGATGGGAACGGAGCAGGCCGTCGTACGCTCGGGCCGCCGTGATGTCACCGGTGATCACCCGGTGGATGGTGCGGGTGATCGGCATCGGCAGGCCGTGCCGGTCGGCCAGCTGGACGGCGGCGTGCACCGTCTTCACGCCCTCGGCGACCTGGCCCATCTCGGCCAGGATCTCCGCCAGGCCGCGGCCCCGGCCCAGCTGCTCGCCGACGTGCCGGTTGCGGCTGTGCGGGCTGATGCAGGTGGCCACCAGGTCGCCCATCCCGGCCAGGCCGGACAGGGTGGCCGGCTCGCCGCCCATGGTCACCGCCAGGGTGGTCAACTCGGCCAGGCCGCGGGAGATCACCCCGGCCCGGGTGTTGTCGCCGACACCCAGGCCCTGGGCGATGCCGGTGGCGATGGCCACCACGTTCTTCAGGGCGCCGCCCACCTCGCAGCCGATCACGTCGTGGTTGGTGTAGACGCGCAGCAGGCCCCGCCGGAACACCCGCTGGATCTCGGTGGCGACGGTCAGGTCCTCGGTGGCGATCACGGTGGCCGCGGCCATCCCCGCCATGATCTCCTTGGCGAGGTTGGGGCCGGTCAGGGCGGCCGCCGGATGCCCCGGCAGCACCTCCTTGATCACCTCGGTCATCCGTTGCAGCGAGTCGCGCTCCAGGCCCTTGCTGAGGCTGACCACCGGGATCCACGGGTGCAGGGCCGGGCGGACCCGTTCCAGGGTCTCCCGGAAGGCGCCGGTGGGTACGCCCACCACCAGCAGCTCCGCGTGCCCGGCCGCCTCGGCCAGGTCGGCGGTCGCGCGCAGCCGCTCCGGCAGAGGGAAGCCGGCCAGATATCGCTCGTTGGTGTGCTTGGTGTTGATCTCGTCGGCGGTGGCCTCGTTCCGCGCCCAGATCAGCGACTCATGATCCCGGCGGGTGAGAACCGACGCGACGGTGGTGCCCCACGAGCCGGCACCCAGAACGGTGATCCGCATGATCTACCCCCTCGTCGGCACCCTATCGGAACGCGCCCCCGCCCGGCGGGTCGTGCGAACCGTGTCCCGCCAGGCGATCCAGGCCGTCCACAGGCGCGGTGACCGGACCGGTTCGCCCCGGCGGCGCCGGCGCAGCTGGCCGATCAGCCACTGTGGGGCGTCGATCCGCTCCACCGCCTCGGTCTTGGTGATCAGCGTTCCCGTGGCGAGCGTGTGCCGGCCGCGGGCCATCGAAGTGAGGCCGAGGTCGGCGAGGACCGGGTCGAGCCAGATCCACGGTCGCCGGGCCGCCCACGTCCAGTAGCCGGTGAGTTCGGCACGGCCCGCCGCCCGGATGTCGTCGGCGGTCATCGGCGAGAACAGATCGCGCGGTTCCCGCCCGTACACGGTCCGCCCGAACGTCAGCAGTTCGGCCCGAGTGACCGCGGAGACGATCCGCTGCACCAGCATTCCATGAGTCCAGGTCGGGTGCGGCCGGTCGACCGCGGCGAGGTGGGCGGCGTCGAGGTAGGCGCAGCCCAGGTCCCGGACCCGCTCGTCCCACCGCTGATGCAGCGCTACGAGGGTGGCCTGCCGAGCGGCGTCGACCGGGCCGTCGGTCACCGCGATCAGGTCGAGGTCGCTGACGCCGCCGATGTGGTCACCGGACGCCAGCGACCCGGCGATCAGCAGGTCGGTGACCCACCCGAGCGACGCCAGCTCCTCCCCGAACCGTGTCACCTGCTGGAGCACCATGCGCCCGAGCCTAGATGTTGAGTGTGTCCTGGTAGTCCGGGCCGAGGCGGCTCTCCGCTTCGCGGCGCAGGTCGGTCCAGTAGACGACGGCCTCGGCGAACAGGCCGTCCCGATAGAAGCTGTTGCCCGCGCGGAACACCACCTGGTGCAGATTCCCGCCCCACATCGCGTCCGGATGGGCGCCCCACACGGCATCGACGTTGACTCGTAGCAGCTGACCGAGCCCACGGTCGTGCTCGTCGTCGGGCCAGAACGCCTCCAGCGCGTCCGCGGCCGTCTGTGCACTGGCCAGGCAGCGTGCCGGGTCGCCCTCCCGGACCGTTCGCTGCAGCAGCTGATGCACGCGCAGAACCCGCCGGGGACCGTCGGTCAGCCGGGCCAGGCTGAACCTGCGCAGACAGGCGATCCCGTCCAGGATGTCGTCGACGGATGTCTCCCGGCCACGGCGCCCGGCGACCGCCTCCCGAACGGCCGGGCCGGTGAACAACTCCACCGGAATCCCGTTGGAGTCGAGGACCGCGGCCAGGTCGAGCAACGGTCCGGCGGCCCCGGTGGGCTGGTGACCGTGCGCGGCCGTCGTGGACATCCTCCACAGGGTCGTCAATCCGGCGCGCCGCGACTCGTCCGGGGTGAACTCCTGGACGCGCACCGTCGTACGCCCGTCGTCGCTCAGGATGGCGTCCCGGCGCCGTGTGGGCACCAGGACATCGCCGTTGCCGGCCGGGGCCACAGCCGGCCCCTTGGAACACATACGTCCGCCCCGTCCCCTCGACCAGGTCGGCATCGGACAGGACGCTTCGGGGCTGGCACGGCACAGCCGGCCGCACGACCGGACCGGACCAGACGGGTGACCGCGCCGCCAGGTCGAGATCCCGCAGCATCCGGTCGAGATGGCGGCGCCAATCGCCCGGATCGAGGCGCAGATGCGGTGCGGAACGGTGAATGGCCGGAACGATCTTCCGGATGAATTCCCAGTGGAGGGAGTGACCGGTCTGGAAACGATCATGAATGGTCGCGTGCGGGATTCCGGTGCGCTTTTCGAGGTCTCGAAAGGATGGTTTGCCGCACTGCTGCCGCCACGCCTCGAGTCTCGTGGCACAGTCTTTCCTGCACTCTCCCTGTCCGGGTCTGTCCAGCACAGACACGGACACGCGCCGATCCGTGAGAATTGAATGAGCCTCATGTCACCTCGGTTCATTCAATTTGATCTCGGCAGGAGTCCCGGTCATGTGGCCGTTCGATCCACTCGATCTTATCGCCGCTCTGCTGAGCGCCGTCGCAGCCGCACTTTCCATCGCCCACCGTGTGCGTTCCAAGAATCGGCCGGACGACGACGGCGACAAGAAGAACTGATCAGATACCGGCGGGCACGGGCTGGTCCAGGGCGGCCGGGCGGGCCAGGTGGTGACCCTGACCGTTGCGGACTCCCGCGTCGATCAGGGCGGTCAGTTCGGCCTCGGTCGCGATGCCCTCGCCGGCGACGCTCCTGCCCGGTGACCACGCCGTGGGAATCGGTCGGACCGACGCCCGCCTTAGTGCCCACTCGGTAAGCGGGACAGGTACTCGTTGTAGCGTGCCAGTTCGTCGTCCTCCCCGGCGGCCAGGGCGCGGTCGGCGGCCCGGTCGGTACGGGCCTGTTCGCGTTCGTCGCTGCGGATCCACTGCCGGACCAGCACCAGCAGGATGGCGGCGGCGGGCAGTTCACCGAAGGCCCAGGCCAGCCCGGCGCCGAGGCGCTGGTCGTCGAGCAGCGGCGCGGCCCAGGTGGGGTGGACGGCGGTGTACCAGTCGAGGCCGATCACGGTGGTGGACTGGAGCAGCACGAACCCGAAGAAGGCGTGCGCGACCATGGCCAGGAAGTGCACCAGCACGAGCATCGCCGGGTGGATCCGGCGGCGGCCCGGGTCGGTGCCGATCAGCACCCAGAACAGCAGGTAGCCGGCGATCACGAAGTGCGCGAGCATGGCCAGGTGGCCGAGGTGGTAGCGCATCAGGGTGCCGAGCAGGTCGCTGAAGTAGAGGCCGTACAGGCTGGCCACGTAGATGCCGAGGGCGACCAGCGGGTGGGTGAGCACCCGGGCGATCCGGCTGTGCAGGACCACCAGCAGCCATTCGCGGGGGCCGCGGACGCGGGGGTCGGCGGGGCGGCGCAGGGCCCGTAGCGCCAGGGTGATCGGGGCGCCGCCGACGAGCAGGATCGGCACCACCATGGACAGCACCATGTGCTGGATCATGTGCACGCTGAACAGCACATACGCGTAGCGGGCCACGCCGAGGCAGGTGATCGCGGCGAGCAGCAGCAGGCCGCCGGTGAACGAGGCGGTGCGGGCGAGCGGCCAGTGGTGGCCGGCTTTGCGGAGGCGTACCACGCCGGTGAGGTAGGCGGCGATGCCGGCGACCGTGACGGCCAGGACGAACATGTCGGGCAGCGGTTCGCCGAGCATCCGCAGGGCGGTCGGCGTCTCCGGGGCGGGGAAGCCGAGCAGTTCGGTCATCGGATCCGGTTCGGCCTCGGTCAGCGGGGCCGGGCTGCGCGACAGCGCCACCGCCAGGCCGACGGCGGCGCCGAGCACGGCGAGTTCCCCGGCGGCCAGGCGCAGGAAGGCGCGCGGGCGGCCGTCACGCAGCGCCGGCAGGCAGTGGGCGCGGTGGGCGGCGCCGATCAGGCCGGCCAGGGCGAGGGCCAGAACCTTCACCATGACGAGTACGCCGTACGCATGGTCGAGCAGTGCCGTCCACGAGCCGAGCCGCACCGCCGCGTTGGCGATCCCGCTGACCGCCGTGACGACGAAACAGGCGAGCGCGAGCCGGCTGTACCGGGCCACCGCCTCGGGGAACGCCGTGGCCCGCCGGACCAGCAACAGACCGCCCAGCCCGCCGATCCACAGTGTGGCCGCCAGCACGTGCAGCACCAGGCTGGACACGGCGAGCTGGTGGTCACCGGCCCCGGAGGCGTGCCCGGTGAACGCCGGCGGCACGATCGCGGCCAGCGCGAGCAGCGCGACGACCGCGGCCAGCCCGCGGGACACCCCGGCCCGGCTGAGCAGCACCACCAGCAGGATCAGCCCGGCCTGCCACATCAGGGCCTGCCCCTGGGAGATGGACAGCGCGAACCCGGCGACCGGCATCAGCTCCAGTTCCGGCACCGGGACACCGAGCACGTCGGAGACGGTGAACAGCACCCGGGCCAGCACCACCAGCAGCCAGGCGGCGGCCAGCCAGGTGGCCCGGCGCATCAGCAGCCAGCCGTGCGCGGACACGCTGCGCCCGTCGCCGGGCAGCAGGAACGCGGCGGTCACCAGCACTCCGGCCAGCAGCACCGCCAGCAGGTCGGACATCGTGGTGACGGCGGGCAGCGCCCACGGGGTGACCGGTCCCGGGCTGGGCAGTCCCGGAATGACCGAGGTGTCCACGCCCCCGGCCCAGACGAGCGCCGGCACCAGCCCCACCGCGGCCGCCCCGACGACCGTCGCCGACACCGACCGTGTTCCGAACTTCACTGTCAGACCCCTCCACCCGCGGTTACCCCGAGGTGGTCGATCACCGGGCCGGGATGGTTCCCGCGGACACCGGACTGTTATCTCACCGGATCATCCGATGCGGTCCGGTTTCCGCGCCCGCGCAGACCAACGGCGAACTGGCGCTGAACCCGGACCCGCGGCGGCTGGTGACGGCCGAGGCGGTCGCCGCGGCGGAGCGGGCCGAGGCGATCGGCGCCTCGGTGTGGCAGCCACCGGCCCGGGCCGCCGCGCTGGCGGCGGGCTGCCCCCTCTGATCCGGGCCGCCGGTAGTGTGCCGCGTCATGTGGAACAAGACGCTGATCGCCGGGCGGCCGGCCTGGGCGCACGTACCGTCCGGGGTGATCTTCCGGGAGGTGCCGGGCGGGACCTTCCGGATGGGGATGTCCGAGGCGGAGGTGGAGGCGGTCCGCGCCATCGAGCGCGCCGGTGGCGCCGAGGACGACCTCGATCCGTTCTTCGAGTGGACCGCGGACGCCCAGCCGGTCCGGGAGGTGCGTGTGGAGCCGTTCCTGATCGCCCGGCACCCGCTGACCGTCGAGCAGGTGCGGCACTGGCTGCCGGATTACCAGGACGACTACGCCGACGCGGACTCCGGCACCGCCCGCTTCGAGGACGGCGCCGACGAGTTGCTGGAGGTTCTGCCGTTCCGGCTGCCCAGCGAGGCGGAGTGGGAGTATGCCGCCCGGGCCGGCACCGCCACGCTGACCTTCCGCGGCGACGGCAAGCCGGGCGAGGACCAGGTGCTCCACGATTTCGGTGACGAGAAGCTGACCACCGCCGCCGAGAACGCGTTCGGTCTGGCCGCCATGGGCTCGGCCGCCGAACTCTGCGCGGACGTGTGGATCCCGGGCTTCAAGGGCGCTCCGGCGGACGCCCGCCCGCGTGTCGGCGACGGCCCGCGGGTGGTCCGGGGCGGTGCCGCCGACGTCCACCCGTGGCAGGGCTGCGACGAGTGGACGCTGCTGCTGTCCGCGGCCCGCTACGAATACGGCGAGTTCGCGGCGATCCGGCCGGTAGCCGCCCTGCCGTCCGCCGGGTAGCCGGCCCACGGGGCAGCCCTCCCGTCCCACCGACACGGTCACCCCCGAACCACCACCAACCCCGCGTGCCGAGATGCGGTCCGATCCGAACCAGAACGCACCACGCGGGCTGTGGCCGGGGCGACCGCATCCGGCGCCGGCCCACGGAACCGCGATCGCGCGCAACCGGCGTCAATTTGAGTTGACGACCCCGTCGGCGTCAACCTACGATGACGGCGTGGAGATCGACCGTATTGCCGTGCTCGTACAGGCTGTCAGTGGTGACGACCCGGTCGCCTCGCTCGGGGCTCTCGCCGAGCTTCGCCGGGAGATGGAGCGCCGGGAGGCGGTGCTGGTGCGCCGCGCCCGCACCCAGGGCCGCACCTGGGCCGACATCGCCGTGGTGCTGGGCGTCTCGAAACAGGCGGTGCACAAGAAGTACGGCGGTGGCGGCCTGTTCCGCAACGAGAAGTAACGCGAAGTAACGCGAAGTAACGCGAAGCAACCAGAAGCAGGTAAGCCATAACGCGCAGGCGAGCGGCCCGGAAACCGGCCGCACGCCCGATGCACGCTGCCCGGAAATGGGGATGACGCAGTGATTCGACAAGCCCTCGCGGTAGCCGTGACCGCGAATCTGCCGGTGATCCTGTGGGGCGCGCCGGGCACCGGCAAGACGTCCGCGGTGACCGCCCTCGGCGCCGCCGCCGGACTGCCGGTCGAGGTGGTGGTCGGCTCGATCCGGGAGCCGAGCGACTTCTCCGGTCTGCCGGTGCTGCGTGACGACGGCACCTGGTTCGCCCCACCACGCTGGGCGCAGCGGCTGGCCGCGGCCGGTGCCGGCCTGCTCTTCCTGGACGAGTTGACCACCGCGCCGCCGGCCGTGCAGGCGGCCATGCTGCGGGTGGTGCTGGAACGCACCGTCGGCGACCTGACGCTGCCGGACACGGTGCGGATCGTGGCCGCCGCGAACCCGCCGGATCAGGCGGCCGACGGCTGGGATCTGTCGGCGCCGTTGGCCAACCGGCTGATCCACCTGAACTGGCGGGTCAGCGCCGAGGACGTGGCCGAGGGTTTCGCCAGCGGGTTCCAGACTCCGGAGTTCGATCTCAAGGACACCGCCGGGCCGGCCGCGGTGGCCGGGGCCCGCGCGCTGGTCGGGGCCTTCCTGCGGGTCCGCCCCGAGTTGGTCCTCGCGGTGCCGGACAGCCCGGACCGGGCCGGCCGCGGCTGGCCCAGTCCGCGCAGCTGGGAGATGGCGGCCCGCGCGCTGGCCGCCTGCGAGCACGTGCGGGCCGGGGAGGCGGTGCTGGCCGATCTGGTGCTGGGCGCGGTCGGTGAGGCGGCCGGGTTCGAACTGCTGTCCTGGCGCCGCAACCTGGATCTGCCGGACCCGGCCACTCTGCTGTCCGATCCGGGCGCCCGCCTGCCGGAACGCCTGGACCGCCTGCACGCCCTGCTCGGCGCGCTCGTCTCGCACGTGCGCTCGGACGGCGGCACGGCCACCTGGGAACAGGCCTGGACGGTCGTCGCCCGGGTCGCCAGGACCACCCCGGACGTGGCGGCGACCGCGGCCCGCGCGCTGGCCGGGGCCCGCCCGGACGGCGCGGCCCTGCCCCGGACGATGCTGGAACTGGCGCCGGTGCTGCGGGCGGCCGGGCTGCTGCGATGACCGTCGACGAGCGGATCGCCGCCGCCCGGCTGTGGGCCGCGCACCGGGCGCCGTACCTGGCGTCCGCGGTGTTCGCCCTGCGCCCGGTGTATCTGGAGGCGGCCACCGATCCGCCGGTGCCCGACCCCGAGTTCCGCGCCTTCCCCACCGACACCCGGTGGAACCTGCACGTCGACCCGGGCACCGCGCTGGCCACCCCGGTCGAGGAGATCGGCTGGTGGATGCTGCACCACGTGGGCCATCTGGTGCGTGGGCACGCCGCCCGGTCCCCGGTCAGGCCCGGACCGGGAGCGGAGGCCCACCGCTGGAACCAGGCGGCCGACGCCGAGATCAACGACGATCTGGAGGCCGAACGGCTGCCCGGCCCGGCCGGGGTGCTCTCGCCGAGCGCGCTGGGCCTGCCGGTGAACCGCACCGCCGAGGAGTACGTGCCGATGCTGGACGTGCTGGCCGACGCGCTCGGCAATGGTGGCCGGGCCCTGTCCGAGGCGATCGACTGCGGCAGCGCGGTGGACGGCATGGACCGCTCGTATCAGGACACCGGCTCCGGTGACGGCCTCACCCACCTCGACCGGGAGCTGCTCGAACGTTCCATCGCGGCCGGTATCCAGGACCGGATCAGCGCCCGCAGCGAGATCCCGTCCGGCTGGCGGCGCTGGGCCACCGAGCGCACCCGGCCGGCGATCGACTGGCGGGCCCGGCTCGGCGCGATGATCCGGCGCGGGCTGAGTACCACGGCCGGCCAGGTCGACTTCAGCTACGCCAGGCCGTCCCGGCGGGCCGGGGCATACCACGGGGTCATCCCACCGGCGATGGTGCGGCCGGCGCCGGACACCGTACTGGTCATCGACACCTCCGGCAGTGTCACGAACGACGTGCTCCGCCTGCTGCTCGCCGAGGTGACCGGCATCGCCCGGCCGTCCGGCCGGCTCCGGGCGATCTGCTGCGACGTGGCCGCCCACCCGGTGCAGACGGTACGCCGCGCCGCCGACATCGAACTGACCGGCGGAGGTGGCACCGACATGCGTGCCGGCCTGACCGCAGCGGCGGCTCTACGGCCCCGGCCCGACCTGATCGTGGTGCTGACCGACGGGGAGACCCCGTGGCCGGAACACCGACCGCCCGCGCACACGGTGGTCTGCCTGATCGGCGACGGCGGGCACGCACCCGCCTGGGCCTCGGTGGCCCGGATCCCGGAAGGAGCGCGACGATGACCCCGGAACCGTTGCACGAGTGGCAGGAACAGGGCTTCACGGTGGCCGAGGCCCGGCAGTGGATCGACGACGGGTTCACCATCCCGGACGCCCACCGCTGGCGGACGTCCGGCGTCTACACCGCGGTGACCGCCCGGCTGTGGCGGACCGCGGGCGCCACCCCGTACACGGTGGATCTGTGGTTGCGGGCCGGCATGACCCCCCGCGACGCGGTCCAGTGGCGCGAGCACGGATTCACCCCCGAGGAGGCCGCCGACCGGCACCTGGCCGGAGACCGCCCGCACCCGCGCGGCTGGATCTCCCGCCTGCTGCACCGCCGTCCGGGCCCGGCGTTTCCCGACGAGGAACGCTCGCGCAGCATGCGGGAGCTGCTGCGCGCCGGAATCCCGGCGGACCGGGCCCGGGGTTACGTGGAGGCCGGCTGGGACGGCGCCGAGGCACTACCGTGGGCCAGGCTGTCGGTCGAACCCGGCCAGGCGCGGGTGTTCCACGCGCTGGGCCTGTCCGCCCCGGAGGCCCAGCGCCTGGACGGCGACGCGATCACCGTGATGACCACATTCTGGCGCGCCGGGATCCCGCTCGACGAGGTGGCGTCGTGGTGCGGCGCCGGCTTCACCGCCGACGAGGCGTCCCGGATGCGCGCCGAGGGCACCGACGTGGAACAGGCCCGGATCCTGCGCGCCCTGACCGACGACTGACCAAGGTCCGTGCCCACCCGCGGGTCCACGATCAACGGCAACCCCGCTGCGGTACGCCAGTCGGCCCCACCGAAACCGGGGAGCTCGATGACGTCCGATTTCCGTGGGGCCGATCGCCGTACTCCCCCATGGTTGTGATTCTTCTCGCGGACCTGGAGAAACCGGCTGCCGGTGTCGGGGAACGCGCAGAGGGCGACCCGGGCGTTGTTCCGCGGCGGATCGGACGGCATGCCGATAGTCTGGCGGACTTTCCATCCATGGAGGTCGACATGACTGAATACCCGCCGGAAGTCCGCAACCGCCTGCTCGGCACGCCGGAGCAGAACGCGGCGTCCCTGGTCGAGGAGCCACCGCGCGGCTGGCGGCCGGTGGTGATCGAGGATTACGACCCGGTCTGGCCGCAGCGGTTCGCCGCGGTCGCCGCCGATCTGCGCCGGATCCTCGGGGACCGGATCCTGGCGCTGGAGCACGTCGGTTCCACGTCGGTGCCGGGCCTGTCCGCCAAACCGATCATCGACATCGACCTGACCGTCGCCGACAGCGACGACGAACCGGCCTGGCTGCCGGATCTGGTGGCGGCCGGCTTCCACCTGATTCTGCGGGAGCCCTGGTGGTACGGCCACCGCATGCTCGTCGACACCCCCGAGGACCTGCACCTGCACGTCTGGCCGGCGAACGCACCCGAACCGGTCCGGCACCGGCTGCTGCGTGACTGGCTACGGACCCACCCCGAGGACCGTCTGCTGTACGACGAGACGAAACGCCGGCTGTCCCGGGACCTCCCGGACGGCGACTACGGCATGGCCAAGTGCGAGGTCATCGACGACATCCTGAGCCGGGTGTTCACGAGCTGAGCCGGCGCCCGGCGACGGTGGCCAGAGTGGCGGTGAGGACCACCGCGAGGGCCGGGGCCAGCACGAGGTGGGGCGCGTCGAACAGGTGGTCGCGCCCGTCGGCGACCATCGCGCCCCACTCCGGGCTGGGCGGCTGCACGCCCAGCCCGAGGAAGGACAGCCCGGAGACGGTGAGCAGGGTGCCGGCGAACCGCAGCAGCAGGTGAGCGAGCAGCGGCCCGGTGATGTTCGGGGTGATCTCCCGGAACGCCACCCAGAGCGGCCCGGCGCCCAGCGACCGGGCGGCCTGCACGTACTCCCGGGTCTTCTCGGCGACGGTGAGGTGGTAGGCCTGCCGGGCGAACGGGGTCCAGCCGATCAGGCAGACGGCGACCAGGATGGACGGCAGGCCGGGCCCGAGGATGGCGGCGGCGATCAGCCCGACGAGGATGGTGGGCAGGGCGGCGAGCAGGTCGGCGATCCGGGGTACGAGCCGGCCGAGTGGTCCACCGCCCATCGCCGCGAGCATGCCGGCGACGGTGCCGGTGATCGAGGTGACCAGCAGGGTGACGACGGTGAGCCCGAGGGTGAGCCGGGCTCCGGCGAGCAGGCGGGCCGCGACGTCGCGGCCGAGCTGGTCGGTGCCGAGCGGGTGGGCGAGTGACGGCGGCGCGAGGATCGCGGTGTAGTCGGCGGCCAGCGGGTCCGGAAGGAGGACCGGCAGCAGCGCCGCCAGGGCGACGAGGGGCAGCCAGCGCTTCATCGGGCCACCGGATCCAGGGCCAGCTGAACGATCTCGGACACCACTCCGGCGGCCAGGGCGACGGTCACCACGGCGAGGGTTCCGGCCTGGATCACCGGCAGGTCCTGGGCGAGTACCGCGTCGTAGAGCAGCCGGCCCAGCCCGGGGATCCCGAACACCACTTCGACCACCACCGATCCGCCGATCAGCCCGGCGATGAACATGCCGGACAGCGACAGCACCGAGGTGCCGGCCATCCGGGCGCCGTGCCGCCACAGCACCGGCTGCGGGCCGAGTCCTTTGGCGCGGGCGGTCAGCACATGCCGTCGTCGCAGTGCGGCGATGGTTTCGGCGCGGACCAGCTGGGTGGTGAGCGCGGCCGGGTAGACGGCCATGGTCAGCACCGGCAGCACCAGGTGGGCGGGGGTGCCCCAGCCGATCGCGGGCAGCAGGCCGGCTTTCACCGACAGCGCCAGCACGAGCAGCGGAGCGAGCACGAATTCGGGCACCGACACTCCGGTGATCCCGGCGCCGGTGACGATCCGGTCGAGGAGCCGGCCGGGGCGGCGGGCCGCGTACACCCCGGCCGGTACGCCGACGATCAGCGCCAGGGCCAGGGCGAGCACGGTGAGGCCGGCCGAGATCGACAGGGCGTCCGCCACCTGCGGGCCGACCGGGGTACGGGTGACGAAGGACAGCCCGAGGTCCCCGCGCAGGGCGGCGGCCAGCCAGCGAAGGTACTGTTCGGCCACCGTCCCGTCGAGCCCGAACTCGGCGGCGACCCGGGCTTCGGTGGCCGGGTCGGGGACGGCCGAGGCGGTGCGGGCCCGCAGCACGGTTCGGACCGTGTCGGCCCCGGTGAGGCGCGGCAACGCGAACACCAGGACCGACACGGCGGTCAACCCGAACGGCAGCAGCGCGAGCCGCCGCAGGAGCAGCATCGTCACCCGGCGGGCTTGAGCTGCGGCAGGACCGGCCGTACCCCGAGCGGGTCCGGGGTGAATCCGGTGACGCCCCGGGTGCCGGCGGTGTTGTTCGGGTGCACGATCATCACGCCGACGGCCTGGTCGGTGAGCATGGCGGCGGCCTCGGTGAACACTTTCTGCCGGGCGGTGACGTCGGTGGTGGTGGCCAGCGAGGCGACCAGGCTGTCGAACTCGGCCGAGCAGAAGTGGTCGATGTTGTAGCTGCCCTCGCACGTGTAGTCGGAGGTGAGGACGCTGGCGGCGTCGGCGAAGTCGGACAGGTAGCTGCGCGAGTTCAGGAACATGTCGAAGTCCCCGGCGAGCACCTTCGGCTCCTGCGCCGCGTAGTCACCGACGGTCACCTCGACCTTGACGCCCGCCTCGCCGAGCATCGACTGGACGGCGGTGGCCAGTACCGGCATCTCGGGACGGTTCGGGAATGTCCACAGGCGCACGGTGAGCGGCTTGTCCGGCCCGTACCCGGCCTGGGTCAGAAGATCTTTGGCTTTGGCCGGATCCGCCCCGGGCGGCGGGGTCCGGACACCCCACGGGACGGCGGTGCCGAACAGGTCGGCGGCCGGTGCCGCGGCGCCCCGCAGCACCCGCGCGGCCAGGGTGGGGCGGTCGATCGCGGCCGTGACAGCCTGGCGTACCCGCAGGTCGTCGAAGGGTTTCGCGCTCTGGTTGAGCAGCAGTTCGACGGTGCGGGCGGCCGGGTAGGCGGTGACCTCGCCGCCCGCGGCCCGCACCGGGCCGGTGGCGGCGTGCGGCAGGCCCTCGGCGAACTGGACGTCACCGGATTGCAGTGCCAGCGCCCGGCTCTGCGGGTCGGTCACGTAACGCACGGTCACCGTGGAGGCTGCGGGCTTGGCACCCCAGTAGGCGTCGTTGCGCTCCAGGACGGCCGAGTCGGCGCCGTTGACCGATGCCAGGACATAAGGACCGGTCGCGGTACGCGTGACCGTCGGCTGCCTGCCCGGGGCGTACGCCGACGGCGCCAGGATCCCCAGGTTGCCGCTGCTCATCCGCAGGGGCAGCACCGGGTCGACGGCGGCCGTGCCGATCAGGACGGCGTTCGTCCCGTCGGCTGTCACGGTCAGGCCGATGTCCCGGACGGCGCGCGGCGGGGCGGTGACGGTGGAGATGTGGGTGAGCGCGGTGACCACGGCGTCGGCGGTCTGCGGTGACCCGTCGTGGAAGGTCACCCCTTCACGCAGGGTGAACCGCCACACCTTGGGGTCGGCGGTCTGTTCCCAGGCGGTGGCCAGTCCGGGCGCCGGCTGGGCCGAGGGGTCCACGGTGGTGAGCGTCTCGGCGACCCCGAGGGTCATCAGCAGCGCGCCGTCGTCGGCGTCGAAGGCGTACGCCGAACGGGGTGGGAACTGCATCGCCACGGCGATCGCCCCGTTCGTGTCATCGGCTGGTGCGGCACCGCCGGAGCAGGCGCTCAGGGTGAGGGCCAGAACCGTGGCGGCGGTGAGCCGCAGTCGTGCGGGGAGTGTCACGAAAACCTTTCCAGGGGTGGTGCGGGGCGGAACCCGGCCGGGTTCCGCCCCAGGATGGAACCTCAGTGGCCGCGGATCTCGGCGGCGGCCGCGACCAGCAGCCGCAGTGAGGCCTCGGTCTCCGGGTAGGCGCGGGTCTTCAGGCCGCAGTCCGGGTTGACCCAGAGCCGCCGCGCGGGCACGGCGGCGACCGCCCGGGTGAGCGCGGAGACCACCTCGCCGTGGGACGGCACCCGCGGCGAGTGGATGTCCCACACACCCGGTCCGACCCCACGCCGGTATCCGACGGCGGCCAGGTCGCCGAGGATCTCCATCTTCGACCGGGACGCCTCGATGCTGGTGACGTCGGCGTCGAGGTCGTCGATCGCGGTGATCACCTCGCCGAACTCGGAATAGCACAGGTGGGTGTGGATCTGGGTGTCGTCGGCGACCCCGCTGGTGGCCAGCCGGAACGCGCCGACCGCCCAGTCCAGGTAGGCCCTCTGCCCGGCCCGGCGCAGCGGCAGCGTCTCGCGCAGCGCCGGCTCGTCGACCTGGATGACCCGGATCCCGGCCCGCTCCAGATCCACGGTCTCGTCCCGCAGGGCGAGGGCGACCTGGTCGGCGGTGACCGGCAGCGGCTGGTCGGTGCGGACGAACGACCAGGCCAGGATGGTGACCGGCCCGGTGAGCATGCCCTTGACCGGCTTGTCCGTCAGAGACTGCGCGTAGGCCGACCAGGCGACCGTCATCGGCGCCTTGCGGGCCACGTCACCGTAGATGACCGGCGGGCGGACACAGCGGGAGCCGTACGACTGGACCCAGCCGTGGTCGGTGGCGGCGAAGCCGTCCAGGCGCTCGCCGAAATACTGCACCATGTCGTTGCGTTCCGGTTCGCCGTGCACCAGCACGTCCAGGCCGATCTCCTCCTGCAGCCGGATGACCCGCTCCACCTCGGCGCGCATCCGTGCGTCGTAGCCGTCCGCGTCGAGGCTGCCGGCCCGCAGTTCGGCGCGGGCCTTGCGCAGCTCGCCGGTCTGCGGGAACGAGCCGATCGTCGTGGTCGGCAGCTCCGGCAGATTCAGCCGGGCCTGCTGGGCGGCGGCCCGCGTCTCGTAGTCGCCACGCCTGCGGCCGGCCGGGGTGAGCCCGGCGAGCCGGTCGCGGACCCCGGCGTTGTGCCAGGCCTCGGGAGTGGACGCCGGCGGTGCCGGGAGGTGGGCGGTACCGTCGCGCAGGGCCCGGCCCAGCAGCACCACCTCGTCGACCTTCTGCCGCGCGAACGCCAGCCGGTCGTGCAGCTCCGGCGCCAGCCGGGTCTCCACCGACAGGTCGACCGGCACGTGCAGCAGCGAACACGAGGTGGACACCGCCACGTGATCGGCCAGCGCGGTGACGGTGGCGCCGTCGACGGCCGCGGCCCGCAGGTCGGTGCGCCAGATGTTGTGGCCGTCGACCAGCCCGGCCACGATGGTCTTCCCGTTCAGCGGTCCGGCCGCGGCCAGCTCGCGCAGGTTGCCGGTGCCCGCGACCAGGTCCAGCCCGATCGCCTCGACCGGGGTCTTCAACAGCACCGGCAGCGCCGGGCCGAGATCACCGAAACAGGTAGCCACGAAGATCCGCGGCCGGTGCGCCAGCTCACCGAGCCGGATGTACGCCCGGTGCAGGCCGTCGATCTCGTCCGGACTGCGGTCGGCGACATAGGCCGGCTCGTCCAGCTGCACCCACTCCACCCCGGCGGCGGCCAGGTCCGCCAGGATGGTGGCGTAGATCTCGACCAGGTCATCCAGCCGGGCGAACGGATCCGCGCCCTTCGCGAGCAGCAGGAAGGTGGCCGGGCCGACCAGCACCGGGCGGGTGCTGATGCCCAGTTCGAGGGCTTCGGCGTACTCCCCCAGGGCTTTCGCCGGGTTCGCGACGAAGACGGTGCCCGGATCGATCTCCGGAACCAGATAGTGGTAGTTGGTGGCGAACCATTTGGTCAGCTCCAGGGCCGGCTCGGCGTCCACCCCGCGCGCCATCGCGAAATAGGTGTCCAGCTCCGGCAGCCCGAGCCGGGCGAACCGTTCCGGGACCGCCCCGACCGCCACCGCGGTGTCCAGCACATGGTCGTAGTAGGAGAAGGTGTTCGACGGGATCGCGTCGAGGCGGGCGTCGCGCAGCTGCTGCCACACCCCGGCCCGCAACTCCCGCCCGACGGAGTGCAGTGCGGTGGCGTCGATGCGGCCGGCCCAGTAGGACTCGACGGCCTTCTTCAGCTCACGGTTCGCGCCGATGCGCGGATAGCCGAGCACAGTGCTCTGCCCGAATGCGGTGCTGGACACCGGTAGACCTCTTCCCTCGAAGTGGCCGACGGGCACACGACAGGAAGGGCCCTCACACCCCTGGTCCTCCCAAGAGACCGCCGGCGGCGCACACCGGACGGCATGCGCGGCACTGGCAGGTCTTCGGACTCGCGGGCGTCGCACACACTCCTACCGGCCGTCGCTTCCCAGGCTTGCGCCCAGTGCTTGATGACGGCTTTCGTTCCCACTCACCGCTGCGGGGCAGTCCCGGTCTCACACCGGGTTCCCTCTTACGACACCCCACCTGGCAGGCAGGGCGAACCAGCACCGCCGCCCACCCTACCGCCCAGCCCGCCCCCCACCGCGAGCCGAGCTGGTGACAATCCTCGCTCCCCGAAACCCACACCGCCCCCGCAGTCCGCCGGGGCAAGATGCCCACACACCGAGAAGGGCCCCTCTCCCCCACTCCTAGAGAGCCATCCAAAACCTGGTCGACACTCATGAATGTCACGTTGAGTGAGATTTGGGTTGTTGGCCGGGCGTTGGCTGTCCGGAATGGA
>NZ_JBNZCE010000063.1:25221-32958 GCF_050589265.1 Actinoplanes sp. G11-F43 | reverse complement strand
CTGGAAAATCCTCAAAACCGGCTACCACCGGATCATGACCGACTTCCCCGACGTGTTACGCACCGTCACCGCCCTGGAGATCTTCAGAACGCCCAACCGGGTTTTGAATGACCCTCCTGGGGAATTAGCCGATGCTTCAAGTCTTACTCTCGACCACCTGATCGCTCACGGCCGATCTCTCGCGCGATCGACCCACCCAGCTGAGATCTTGGGGTATTTACCCCCGAAAGAGGGCCTGCCCTTGCCGCCTAGACAGCTCACCGCAAATTCCCCGCGCAATCGTCCACTTCCTGGTCAAACCCCAGTCGACCTTGGAGGATTCTCCACCGAAAGAGCCTTCTTCTCAGCTCCTGGCCTGCTTGCGGTCAATTCCTCGCACAAGTGTCCGCCTTCCAGCTCCGCCCTGGCCGACCTTGGCGGATTCACCACCGAAAACGGTGGTGAATCCGCCAAGATCTCGGCTGAGCGGGTCTCACGCACGAGGGATTGACCGCAAGTGATCAGGCAACCAAGAACAAGACTCAAAACGATGGCGAATTCACCAAGATCTGCCCAGGCAGGGGCAGGAAACGGACACTCGCGCCGGGGAACTGACCGCGATCGGGCCGGCAACCAAACAAAACACTCGAAACGGTGGCATGTTCCCCCACGGATCTGTGAAAGCGCGGCACTCACCTGAGGGATTGGCGACGAACGGCCAGCGGGATCCTGATCGGGCTTTCCGCGCGGCACTCACCTGGGAATGGTGCCAAGCGGCCGGGTCGCCCAGGAGAAAGATCCTTTCCGATGGAGATACGACCGAGATCGCAGTCCTGCCCGCCGCCTTCGTGAGGAATCGAACTGCGCATGATCGATCCAGAACTTCGGGGAAGCCAGGAGCGGTGGATAATCACCAACTTTCGACCGGTATAGGCGCCAGCGCGGGAATCTGACGGCCACCCGGGACGGGCATCCCATGGCAGGCCGACCACAAGCCGAGCCCATGGCGGACGACCACGAAGCCGAGCGGCGAAATGGCCAGGCCAGCCGACGATCAGCCGAGCGGGCAAGCAGCCAAGCGGCGACCAGGCCAGACGGTGACCAGGCCGGGCGACGGTGGCGTGGTTACGGGGCGGTGTCCTGGACTGCCTGGGCGAAGACCTCAGAACGGTGTTCGAAGTTGCGGAAGCGGCCGTAGCTAGGGGCGGCCGGCGACAGCAGGACCACACCCCCGGCCGGGGTGATCTTGCGGGCCAGGCGGACCGCGTCGATCAGGTCTTCGGCCGGTTCGGTGCGGATTCGGGGCAGGCGGGACAACGCCTCGAGGATGCGGGGGCCGCTGTCCGGCAGGCCGATCACGGTGAGTTCCCGGTCGGCGAGGAAATCGCGCAACGGAGAGTAGTCGAGCCCTCGGTCGGTGCCGCCCACCAACACGGTGAGTGGCCGGTTCTCGTAGGCTTCGATGGCGTGCATGGCGGCGTACGGGGACGTCGACAGGGTGTCGTCGACGAAGGTCAGGCCGGACGGGTCCTCGATCTCGGCCAGGCGGTGGGGCAGGCCCGCGAACGACCGGACGGCCGCCTCCAGCTCCGGGCCGGAGGCGACCACGTCGACGCCCATGCCGTCCAGCACGGCCAGCGCCACGCACAGGTTTCCGGCGTTGTGCCGGCCCTTGAGGCGGAGCGCGTCGCGGGGGAACAGGGCGGTGTCGCCGCACCACACCAGGCCGTCGGCGATCCGGAAGCGGGAGTCGGCGGCGGAGGCTGGCACCGGTGGGCGGCCGCTGGAGTCGACGGCTTCGCCGATTTCGGCGCGGAGCCGTTCGTCGCCTCCGTTGACGACGATCAGCTCGGGCGCGTACCCGATAAGGTTTAGTTTGTCCCGGTAATATTCACGCTCGCCACCGTGGGCGTCGAGGTGCTCGGGAAAGAGCGACGTGACCACCGCCACCCGCGGCGAGTCGGTCAGGTCGGCGCACTGGTAGCTGGAGAGCTCCAGCACATACAGCTCGGCCTCGGGCATGTCGAGAAGCGGCACACCGATGTTCCCGCCGTACGCGTTGGGCCGCCCGACCGCCGTCAGCAGGTGGCTGATCAGGCTGGACGTGGTCGACTTGCCCTTGCTGCCGGTGACCCCGACGGTGCGGGCGGCGTTGTCCGCCATCCACAGCGCGCTGCCGCCGGTCACCGTGATCCCACGGTCGCGGAGCTCTCTCATGTACGGGTGGGTGGACGGCACCCCGGGCGAACGCACCACGACGTCGGCGCTGGCCAGGGCCGCGAAGGCGTGATCGCCACCGGCCAGCGGCGCCAGCTTCTCCAGCTCGCCGGTCCACTCCACGGACAGGTAGTCGGCCCTGTCGTCGACAGCGATCAGCCGGGACGGCTCGTGCGCGGCGATCGCGATCACCGCGGCCCGCCCCTCACGGCCGGTCCCCCAGACCGCCACCGATCTGCCCCGCAGGTCTGCCAGCCGCACCGTGATCTCCTCGGGTCCATCCGCATCCAGCGAACTAGTATTGCCCGTCGGCCTTATGACAGGAGTTCCCGGGTGCAGTTCGACGTCATGCGCTTCCCCTCGTACACGTTCGATCCGACGACGGGGGTGGCGACGTTCGACTATCTGCTGGACGGTCCGTCGCCGCTGCGCTTCAGCGAGTCGATCACATTCCCGCTGCCGCACCGGCGGGAGGTGCCGGACGCCTTCTACCGGGTGCTGGACCTGCTGCACGTGGTGGCCGGGGTGAGCTACTTCAAGGTCGGGGCGCCGCCCCGGGTGGTCACGCCCAAGCCGTTCCCGGAGGCGGTCACCGCGTTCCTGACCGCGGTCTACACCAAGGGCATGGCTGAGTACGCGTAC
This sequence comes from Actinoplanes sp. G11-F43, assembly GCF_050589265.1. Lineage (NCBI taxonomy): Bacteria > Bacillati > Actinomycetota > Actinomycetes > Micromonosporales > Micromonosporaceae > Actinoplanes > Actinoplanes sp. G11-F43. The sequence goes on along the minus strand of NZ_JBNZCE010000063.1, from coordinate 30,120 downwards.
CGCAACCAGCTTCCGCACGTGCTCGAACTCACTGTGGAGACGCCCGGGGTGCTGCCGGTGGCCGCCGCGGTGGAGGTGCCGGGCGGCCGGCCGCTGTCCGCCGTCGGTGGTGGCAAGGACTCGATCGTCACCCTGGAGATCCTGCGGGCCGCGGGGCTGGATCCGGTGCCGTTCTCGGTCAACCCGAACCCGGTGATCGAAAACGTGAACGCCGCGTCCGGCCTGCCCGCGCTGGCCGCCCGCCGCCGGCTGGACCCGTCGCTGTTCGCGCTGAACAAGGCGGGTGCGCTGAACGGGCACATCCCGGTCACCGCGATCAACTCGCTGATCGCGATCGCCACCGCGACGTGGCACGGGCTGGGCCCGGTGGTGATGTCGAACGAGCGTTCCGCCTCCGACCCGAACCTGATCTGGAACGGTCACGAGGTCAACCACCAGTGGTCCAAGGGGGTCGAGGCGGAGGGGCTGCTGCGGGACGCGGTGGCGGCGTACACCGGGCTGGTCGACCCGTATTTCTCGCTGCTGCGGACGCTCTCCGAGCTGCACATCGCGCAGCTGTTCGCCGGTCACACAGCGTATGACGATGTGGTGACCAGCTGTAATCAGGCGTTCAAGCTGCACGATCCGACGGCCCGCTGGTGCGGTGACTGCCCGAAGTGCCGGTTCGTCTTCCTGGCGATGGCCCCGCACATGCCCCGGGAGCGGCTGGCGCACATCTTCGGCACCGATCTGTTCGCCGACGAGGCCCAGGTGCCGGGTTTCCTGGAGTTGCTCGGGGTGGACGCGCACAAGCCGTTCGAGTGTGTCGGGGAGGCCGAGGAGTGCCTGGTCGCGCTCTCGCTGCTGACCGATGACGCGCCGGTGCTGGTGGCGTTGCGGGCGGCGGTGCCGGACTCGGCGTGGGCGGACGCCTCGCACTCGAACGTCTTCACGCCGGGCGGGCCGCACCACATCCCGCCGGCCTACCGCAAGCTCCTGGACGAGGCCACCGCGTAGAAGCGTGCCGCACTCCGGCGCGGAACGCGCCAAAGCGCGGCACACAACACCGCACCCCACACCACGTGCCGCACTGCGGCGCGGAACGCACCGGAGCGCGGCACACAACAACGCACCCCACACCGCGTGCCGCACTGCGGCGCGGAACGCACCGGAGCGCGGCACACAACAACGGACCGCACACCGCGTGCCGCACTGCGGTGCGGAACGCGCCGGAGCGCGGCACGCGACGTCGGACGGCACACCGCGTGCCGCGTTGCGGTGCGGAACGCGCCGGAGTGCGGCACACGCGGTGGGGGCGCGCGGTGGGGGCGGTAGCGTCTGGCGGCATGGCTGACGAGATCTACGTGGGGAACGCCGACCCGGACGCGCTCGCCGACCGGGGCTGGCTGCTGGGGCACTTCAAGCCGGCGGGCGATCCGCGGCACAGCACCGACGTCGAGATCAAGTGGGGGCGGCACGTACGGGGCGACCGCCGGGCCCAGTGGGTCCACGGCGAGGACCGCACCGCCCTGCTGGTGTTGATCAGCGGGTGCTTCCACATGGAGTTCCCGGGGCGCACGGTGGTCCTGGACAAGCAGGGCGACTACGTGGTGTGGCAGCGGGGTGTGGACCACTCCTGGTTCGCCGCCGAGGAGTCGGTGGTGCTGACCGTGCGGTGGCCGTCGATCCCGGGCTACGCCGTTCCCACCACCTGACCGCCGCGTTTCGCATTCTGAGCACATAGGGTGGGCTGGTGGGCGAACCGGAAGCGGGACTGAGCGGCGAGCAGCTCGGGGCGTACTTCGCGCTGATGGAGGTCGGCAGCCTCCTGCAGTACGCGGTCGACGAGCACCTGCGCACCGCCGGTGATCTCAGCTATGTGCAGTTCCAGATCCTGGCCCGGCTGGTGGACGAGCCCGAGGGCCGGCTCCGGATGACCGATCTGGCCGACGGCATGGTGCACAGCCGCAGCGGTCTCACCTATCAGGTGGGGCTGCTGGTCAAGCGGGAGCTGATCACCCGTTCGCCGTCGCCGGACGACGAGCGCAGTGTCATCGTGACGGTCACCGGGGCCGGGCGGGAGCTGTTCGCGCGGGTGCTGCCGGGGCATGTGGACGACGTGCGGCGGCTGCTGTTCGAGCCGATGCGGGACGGCGATCTGGCCGCGCTGAGCGGCGTGCTCGGGCGGGTGCGGGAGCACATGCGGGCCACCCCACCACGCTCGGCGAAGCCCCGGCCGGGCAGGAATCGCGCCGGCTGACCGGTGTGGGCCGCATCCGCCCGGCGGTCGCCGGGCGGTCCGGGGCCGGGGGACGTCGCGCGGACGAGGCGGGGCGGTCCGCTGCGGTCGTGGGGCCGTCGACCGTACTACTCGGGTGGGTCGTGATGCATGCGAGAGGGATTGACGCCCAACCGCAGGAGGGCGGCGGACGTCTTGGCCAGCATCAACGGCGGACCCGCCAGGTAGATCTCGTGCCGCGACCAGTCGCCGGAGGCCGCGATCGCGTCGGTGACCGGGCCGGACAGGTACGGGCCGGAGTCGCCCTCGGCGACCACCGGAACCACCGTCGCCCCGGGGATCTGCTCGCTCAGTTCGGTCAGCGCGTCCAGATCGTAGAGTTCGGTCACCTCGCGCACCCCCCAGAAGAGGACCGCCTGGCGGGCGTCGCCGATTGCCGCCATCTCGGCCAGCATCGCCTTCATCGGGGCCACCCCGGTGTCCCCGGCGATCATCAGCACCCCCCGGCCGGGTGCCGTGGGCAGGCCCATGTCGCCCTCGGCCCGGGTCATCCGCAGCCGGGCGCCGCGCCGGGTGTGGTGGACCAGGACTCCGCTGACGCCGGCCTCCGACTTGGCCCGCACGTGCAGTTCGATGTGCTCGTCCCGGTGCGGGGCGCCGGCCAGCGAATACGGCCGCCAGACGCCGGGCAGGCCGGGGACCTCGATGCGGGAGTACTGACCGGGGCGGTACGGCATCGGCAGGAACGGCCGCAACCGCAGCACCGCCAGATCCGGACGCCGGGTCTCGTGGCCGACCACCTCGACGTCCCAGACCGTCGGCTGGTACGCCACCAGGGTCCCGCCGTGCACGATCCACTCGTAGGTGTGCTGCCACGCCCAGCGCCACGCGTGGTCGAAGTCCTGCCGCCAGTCGCCGGGGGCCATCCCGGCGCGGGTCGCCTCGGCCAGGGCGGCGCCGACCACCTGCAGCTGGTTCCACTGGATGCCGCACTCGGCGAGCACCGCGCCCAGCTTGCCGCAGCCGTTGACCAGGACGGGCGGGTCGGCCAGATGGTGCACCAGCCAGGTGAGAGCGCGGGCCAGGTACGACCGCTGGGCGGCCGGCGTGCCGGGCAGCGATTCGAGCAGGGCCGGCCGGGCCTGGCGCAGCGCGTCCCACAGGCGCTCGGCGACGTCGTCGACCCCGCCGGCGAAGGTGATGCTGGTGCTGAGCAGGCGCTGGGTGTTGCGCAGGGCGGCGTCGTCGGCCGGGTCCATGCCGTCCCGGCCGGCCGCGCGGCGCACCGGGCCGGACTTGGCGAACCGGGAACGGTACGACATCGGCGGCGCCTGTGGGGGCGGCTGCGGGATGTCGGTGCCGTACGACTCGGGCGCGCGGACCCCGGCCACCGGCGGGATGTGCGGCACCGGGTTGGTGGGGCCGGACGGGGTGATGCCACCGACCGGCGGGATGCCGCCGCGCGCGGCCCGCAGCCCGGCCCGGCCCAGGGTGGCGCCGGGATCACCGCGCCACAGCAGGCCGGCGCCGCCCACCGGGGAACCCTCGGACGATGACGACGGGGCAGCGGCGGGGTGCTTGCTGAAATACGGCGGCGTGCCGGAATCGGCCGGCGACACGTTCTCGGCCACCTGCGGGTCCTTCTTCTTCCGGGCGATGTCGGAGAGGGCGGCCGCGGTGTCGGCCTCGCCCGCCGAGGCGGCGTCGGGTGCGCTCTGCCGCAGCCGGATGGCGCGCAACAGGGAGAGAAGATGCGGGTCGGATCCCGATGCCACTGACACCCCCCGGCGCTCTCGACCGTTTCGACCCTACCCGCGCCCGCGGGCCGGGATGACCCAACGGCAGAATGCCGGTGTGCCTGCGCTGACCATCACCAGCCCGGACGATCCTCGGATCGGCGACTACCGGGCCCTCACCGACGTCGAGTTGCGGACCCGCTGGGAGCCGCCGAACGGGTTGTTCATCGCCGAGGGTGAGCTGGTGATCTCACGGGCGTTGCGGGCCGGGTATCGGATGCGGTCGGCTCTGGTGGACGAGAAACGCGTGTCCCAGCTAACCGACATTCCCGACTATGCCCCGCTTTATACGGCGGCGCCGGAATTGTTGGAGTCGATCACCGGATTTCACGTGCACCGCGGCATCCTAGCCTCGTTCCACCGTCACGAAATTCCGGAAATGTCGGAATTGTTGGGTCGGGCGCGCTGCATCGCGGTACTTGAGGGGCTCAACACCCACACCAATCTGGGAGCACTGTTCCGCAGCGCCGCCGCCCTCGGCATCGACGCCGTCGTCCTCTCCCCCAACTGTGCCGACCCGCTCTACCGGCGCGCGGTCCGGGTCAGCATGGGTGAGGTGTTCGCCATCCCGTACGCCAAGTCCGAGGACTGGCCGGCCACCCTGCGGCAGATCCGGGAGGCCGGTTTCACCCTGCTGGCGCTGACCCCGGGCGAGGGCGCGATCCCGATCGGCGACCTGACCCCGGAGCAGCGGAAGCGTCCCGCCCTGCTGCTGGGCGCCGAGGGCCCCGGCCTGACCCGGGCGGCGATGGCGGCGGCCGACGCCCGGGTGGTGATCCCAATGCACAACCGGGTCGACTCGCTGAACGTGGCGACCGCCGGGGCGATCGCCTTCTACGAGATCACCCGCTGACAAGCGTGTGGTGACGTGCGGCTCGATTCGAG
>NZ_JBNZCE010000063.1:0-25215 GCF_050589265.1 Actinoplanes sp. G11-F43 | reverse complement strand
CCCCCCCCGCCACCACACGGTCTCTAACTCCGGGGGACCAGGCGGCCGCCGGTCCAGGCCAGGCCCATCCCGGCGGCCAGCAGCAGCAGGGCGCCGACGGTGGGGACCGGCTGGGCGATGACGGTGTACCCGCCCATCGCGATCGCGGCGAGCATCAGCAGCACCCCGTCGGCCGGGTTGACCAGCTTGGACCGGAACACCGCCCAGCCGATCAGCAGCAGCCCGGTCCCGGAGATGACGGCGGCGGCGGTGAGCAGGTCGGGCACGTGCCCGGCGGCCAGCGGGGTGGTCTCCACCAGCGCCGCCTCCGGCCACGCGGCGAGCGGCACGAGCATGGTCGCGCCGGCCAGGGTGATCAGCAGCCCGGCCAGCGCGCACCGCCGGGTGCGGGAGCCGGCGAGCAGCCCGGCCAGCGCGATCAGGGCGATGGTGGCCAGCCAGGCGGCGAGCAGGCCGATCACCAGCGGGCCGGGCGGGCTGTCCACCCCGAGGGTGAACCAGCCGTAGAGCACGGCCGCGGCGGGCAGGGCCCACAGGGCGAGCCGGGCGTACCTCCGGACCGACCAGATCCAGACGGCGTCGCGGACCGGCAGGAAGTGTCCGTCCGGCTCCGCCCGGGTCGGTGCGCCGACCCAGGCGGGGGCGACCCGCAGGGGCCGCCCGGACGCCGTCTGACGATGGCTGATGCTCATGGCTCCGCCTCACTAGCAGGGGCAACAAGCCGAGCGGCCGGGGGCACCGGTCGGAATCCGGCCCACACTGGGCCTGGCTGCGAGCATGCCAAAAGCCCCGCCACAGTGTGGCCGATCCCACAAACTCAGCGCTTCTCGATGCGCTCCGTCCGGTCCGCGGTGTCGTCGAAGGTCGCCGGGATCGGGTCCGGGGCGGGCAGCTCCGGGTTGCCCGGGTTGACGTCGGCCTCGGCCTGGCGCACCTCGGCGTTCACCTTCTGCGCCTCGGCCGCGGCGGCCTCGGCGGCGGCCGCCGCCTCCCGCTCGACGGCACCCGAGTCGACACCCTTCAGCGGCTGGTCGCCGGCCATGCCGGCCAGACCGCCGAGCGCGCCGCCCAGACCCTCCAGGGCCTTGGTCAGCTCGGTCGGCACGATCCACATCTTGTTGGCGGTGCCGTTGGCGATCTGCGGGAGGGACTGGAGGTACTGGTAGGCCAGCACCTTCTGCGACGGGTTGGCCTGGTGGATGGCGTCGAAGACGGTGCGGATCGCCTTGGCCTGGCCCTCGGCCTGCAGGATCCGGGACTGCCGGTCACCGTCGGCGCGCAGCACGGCGGCCTGCTTCTCACCCTCGGCGGTGAGGATCGCGGCCTGCTTGTGACCCTCGGCGTTCAGGATGGTGGCCCGGCGCTCCCGCTCGGCGCGCATCTGCTTCTCCATCGAGTCGCGGATGCTGGGCGGCGGCTCGATCGCCTTGATCTCGACCCGGGTGACCTTGATGCCCCATCGGCCGGTGGTCTCGTCGAGCACGCTGGACAGGTGCTTGTTGATCTCCTCGCGGCTGGTCAGGGCGCGCTCCAGGTCGAGCGAGCCGATCACGTTGCGCAGCGTGGTGACGGTGAGCTGCTCGATGGCCTGGAGGAAGTGGGAGATCTCGTACGTCGCGCGCACCGGGTCGACGACCTTGAAGTAGAGCACCGTGTCGATCGAGACGACCAGGTTGTCCGAGGTGATCACCGGCTGCGGCGGGAACGAGACGACCTGCTCACGCATGTCGACCTTGGTGCGCACCGCGTCGACGAACGGCACCAGCAGGTTCAGGCCCGGGGAGAGGGTCCGCTTGTACTTGCCGAGCCGCTCGATCACGTCCATCCGCTGCTGCGGGACGATCCGGACGGATTTGACCAGGGTGGTCACCGCGAAGACGGCGATGACGATGCCCAGAATCAGAACTATCGCTTCCATGAGGCCACTCCTAGAGGTGGGGCGAATCGTCGTGCCAGACCAGGACCGTCACGCCGCGCAGTTTGACGACGCGGACGTGCTCGCCCGGTGCGAAGGTCTCGTTGCTGTCGAACGACCGGGCCTGCCACAACTCCCCGTCGATCTTGATCATGCCGTGGTCGCCGTCCACCGTGTCGACCACGGTGCCGCGCGAACCCTCGATCGCCTCGACGCCGAACGGCGTGTCCCCCGTCTCGATCGCCGGCCGGGAGTGCTTCAGGATGATCGGGCGCAGTGCCGCGACCGACAGACCGGAGACGACCGCGAACACCAGCACCTGGGCGATCAACCCGAACCCGAGCGCGGCCGCACCCGCCGCGGCCAGTGCACCGGCCGCGAAGAAGATGATCAGAATGGTCGCGGTGAAGGCCTCACCGACGGCCAGCGCGACGGCGAGGACGATCCAGAGAACGGCTTCCACATCACCGATCGTTCCACGCCCGCGCACGCTCGGCGAGCGCCCGGGCACGCGTAGCCGAATCGTCTTGAAACAGTTAGACCCATGAGTCGAGTTTGAGAAGAGGAGAACCGTGTCGCTGCTTCCGGAGACCGTCCGACGGATCGACGGGATCGCCGCCCGGGCCCAGGCCGCCGGCCGGGTGCCGTCGCTCGCCCTGGCCGTCGTCCGGGACCGGGCGGTGCTGCACTGCGCGGGCGCCGGCGAGCAGCCCCGGCCCGACCCGAAGACCCAGTACCGGCTCGGCTCGATCACCAAGACGATCACCGCGACGCTGGTCATGCAGTTGCGTGACGAGGGCTTCTTCAGCCTCGACGACCTGCTCCACCGGCATCTGCCGGGCACCCCGGTCGGCGGGGTGACGCTGCGCCAGCTGCTCGGGCACGTGTCCGGGCTGACCCGGGAGCCGGACGGACCGTGGTGGGAGCGCAACGCCGGTGGGGACACCGCCGCGCTGCTGGCCGGGCTCACCCACGAGAAGCTGTCCGGGCCGCCGTACCGCCGGTTCCGCTACTCGAACCTGGGCTACGGCCTGCTCGGCGCGGTGCTGGCGCGGGTCACCGGCCTGGGCTGGGCGGAGCTGGCCGGCAAGCGGGTGCTCGACCCGCTGGGCATGAAGCGGACCACGTACGCGCCGGTGGAGCCGTACGCCCGCGGTTTCGTGGTGCACTCGCTGACCGGGGACCTGCACGAGGAGCCCCGCCCGGACACCGGCGCGATGGCCCCGGCCGGGCAGCTCTGGTCGACAGTCACCGACATGGCCAAGTGGGCCGGGTTCCTCGCCGATCCGGCGCCGGCCGTGCTGTCCCGCCAGACCGTGGACGAGATGTGCGCGCCGGTGGTGATCGCCGATCTGGAGTCCTGGACCGAGGGGCACGCGCTGGGTCCGCAGCTGTTCCGGGTGGGCGAGCGGGTCTATGTCGGCCACGGCGGCTCGATGCCCGGCTACGTCGCCCATCTGGCCGTGCACCGGGCCAGCCGGACCGGGGTGATCGTGTTCGCGAACGCGTACGGCCTGACCGGCACCAGCATCAAGCGGGTCGGTCTGGAGGCGCTCACCGCGGTCCTGGACGGCGAGCCGGCCGCGGTCGAGCCGTGGCGCCCGCCGGCCGCGCCGCACGGTGAGGCCGCCGAGATCTGTGGGCGCTGGTGGTGGATGGGCCGGGAGTACTCGATCACCGCCGACGGTGACGCCCTGCTGATGACCGGCCCGAACCACCAGACCCGGTTCGTCCGTGAGGCGCCGGACCGCTGGCTCGGCGTCACCGGCCCCAACGAGGGCGAGACGCTGCGCATCGAACGGTCCGCCGAAGGGGTGGCGGAGCGCCTGGACATCGCCACGTTCGTCTACAGCCGCGATCCCGCGCATCTGGCCTGATCAGCCCCGGGAGACGGTCACCATCAGCCCCGGGAGACGGTCACCGACCCGAATCCGCGCAGGCTCTCCCGGAACCAGCCGGACAGATCGTCACGGCCTTTGGCGCCGTTCTCGTTGATCTTCTCGCGGCCGTTGTCGTCGACGATGACGGCCGCGACCTCCCACACCCCGGTCTCGGTGGCGTCCCGGCCGAAGACCAGGTTGCGGCAGGTCGCCGTGCCGTCGGCGTCCACCGTGCAGGGGTAGAACTCGTAGATGCTGCTGAGGGCGTTGCGGATGCCGAGGCGCACGTATTCGCCGGCTTCCGGGCGGGCGCCCGGGATCACCGCGGTGACCTTCCGGAACGGGATGTCGTCGGACTCCGCGATCCGGATGCTCAGCTCGCGGGGCACCGTCGGCCGCGCCGCGGCGTCCAGCAGGCGCGGGAGAACGACCGGAACCAGCGCCGCCACCACCACCGCACCCGCGCTGATCAAGGCGACCTTTTTAGCGGTTTTTCCGCCGGTATCGCCCACTAAGTGGTTGTTTGTCACAATCGGAAATCGAAGCATGAGAAGGAGATCGACTTCCGGAACGACGCCCGCTGTGGCATGAAATGGTGATATTTGCGACTTCCGAGTGACAAGAAATCATGCGGGGGTACGCCTACCCCTCCCTCAACCGCACCACCACTCCCGTGTCGTCCGCGCGAGGTGCTCCCGGCGCCGGACCGACACGCGGCCGCCGGGCCGGATCCGGTGGTCCCGGCCGGCGCTCCCGGTCCCCGATCCCGATCGCCAGCCCCGCGCCCACGGTCAGCACCCCGATCCACACCACCGGCGCCGGCACCGGACCGCCCAGAGCCACCCCGGTGACCGCCGCCGCGATCGGCGCGACGCCGGTGAGCAGCCCGGCCCGCCCGGCGCCGATCCCGGCCACACACGAGTACCAGAGCAGGAACGCCACCGCCGTCACCAGCACCGCCAGGTACGCCCCGGCCAGCAGATCCCCGGTGGTCAGCCGGGTGACCGCGGACGGCCCCTCCACCGCGACCCCGAGGATCCCGAACATCACCGCACCCAGCGCGGTGGTGTGCACCGACACCCCGAGCGGCCCGTGCCGGCCCAGCACCGGCACCGGCACCGCGAGCAGGGTGAACGCCGCCTCACAGCCGAACGTGACGGCGGCCCAGAACACCCCGGCCGCGTCGGTGCGCCCGAGGCCCTGCACCAGCACCGCCCCGAGGGTCACCACCGCCGCCGCGGCCAGGATCCGGGCCGCCGGGCGTCGGCCCTCCAGCAGTGGCCCGGCCACCGCCAGCACGATCGGCACGCCGGCCACCGCGACCCCGATGACGGCCGGCTCGGCGTGCTCGGAACCGCGGACCAGCGCCACGTTGAAGAGCACCAGCCCGGTGCCGGTGACCCCGGCCAGCCAGAGCGGATCGGCGCCCCGGGGCATCCGCAGCGGGATCCGCGCCCACCGGGCCCAGCCGAGCAGCAACAGGCAGGCCACGGCGTACCGCAGGGCCTGGACGGTGAAGAGCGGCGCTGGGGGTGTCCCGGGGCGTGGTGGTGCAGGCCTACCAGCGGCTGGCCGACGAGGGGTCGACCGGCGCGCGCACCCGCTCCGGCACGGTGATCGCCGCCGGGCCCGGTCCACGGCCACCGGACCGGCCGGCCGTGGACCGCCGGAGCACCCTGGCCGAGCTGCGGCTACCGCTCTCCACCCCGGACGGCGTCGACATCGACCTGTCCCCCGGCGTGCCCGACCTGTCGGCGTTCCCCCGGGCCGCCTGGCTGCGGGCCGAACGCGCGGTGCTCGACCGGGTGACCGCCGCCGACCTGCGGTACGGGGACCCGGGCGGGACCCCACGACTACGGTCCGCCCTGGTGGGCTGGCTCAGCCGTACCCGTGGGGTGCGGTGTGCCGCCGACGACGTCGTCATCACCGCGGGCGTCGCGCAAGGGCTCGCACTGCTCGCGCACGTCCTGGGCCGGGACGGCACCGACCGGGCCGGAGTGGAGGATCCCGGCTCCCGGGGCGCCCTGGACCAGATGACGTTCTGGGGATTACGGCCGGTGCCGGGGTGCTGGTGCAGCCGCTGTCCTGGCACCGCCGCCGCCCGGGGCCGCCCGGACTGGTGATCGGGTACGCCGCCCACCCGCCGGACCGCCTGGCCGAGGCCGCGGCCCGGATCGGGCGGGTCCTCAGTCGTCCAGGACCGTGACGAAGTCGATCAGCCGCTCCATCGAGTTGATCAGCGGCGTCTCGACGTCCTTGTAGGAACCGACCGAGGCCAGGATCCGCCGCCACATGTCGGCCGGCTCGCGGATGCCCACCACCTCGCAGACGCCCTCCTTCCACGGGCGGCCCGGCGGGATCACCGGCCAGGCCCGCAGACCCACCCGCTCCGGCTTCACCGCCTGCCAGACGTCCACGTAGGGATGACCGGTGACCAGCACGTTCGGATCCCTGACGGCGGCCACGATCCGGCTCTCCTTGGACCCGGCGACCAGATGGTCGACGAGCACCCCGAGACGCCGGGTCCGTGACGGGCCGAACTCGGCGACCGCCCCGGCCAGGTCGTCGACACCGTGCAGCGGCTCCACCACGATGCCCTCGATCCGCAGGTCGTCACCCCAGATCCGCTCGACCAGGGCGGCGTCGTGCACACCCTCCACCCAGATCCGGCTGGCCTTCGCCACCCGGGCTTTCACGTTGTCCACGGCGATCGAGCCGGACGCGGTCATCCGCCGCTGCGCCGGCCCCGGGCCGCGGGCCGGCCGCCGCAACGTGACCGGCCGGCCGTCCAGCAGGAACGCGGCCGGCTCCAGCGGGAAGTTGCGCCGCTTCCCGAACCGGTCCTCCAGCACCACCGCGCCCAGCTCGAAGCCGACCACCGCCCCGCAGAACCCGGAATCCACGTCCTCGACGACCAGATCCGGCTCGGCGTCGACCTCCGGCGTCATCTTGCGGCGCGGCTTCCCGCCGGCAAGCACATCCTCCCCATACATGTCCCGCACTGTATGCGCGATCACGGACACACCCTCGGTGACGCTCCGGGCCGAGACAACTCTCCTCACCGGCACGTACCCTTGCTCGCATGTCACCCGCAGCCGATGCGGCCACCCGCACCGCACGCCGATCGACCCGGTTCGTGGCCTGGGTGCGCGCCTGGCGCGCCGGGCTCGTCCCGTTCGACGAGCTGGCCGACGAGATCGCCGCGGACGAGGAGCACCTCGTCGCCGACGCCCCCGGCACCTGGACCGACGTGCCGCTCGGCCAGGGCCTGCCGATCTTCGCGAAGCTGCATCCCGACGACATCCGCCTGGTGCTGCCCGCCCCCGGCGACCCGCGCGGCCTGCCCGGCCCCGGCGAGCTGACCGGGGCGGCGCTGCTGGCCGGCGAGGCGGTGATGACGCCCGGCTTCGGGGTGGTGCCCGAGGTCCGACGGCACACATCCGGCTCCGGTGTGGAGTTCACCACCGTGCTGTGGCGGGTGATGGCCGCCCCCGAGCACCGGCAGGTCTTCCAGATGGGCGCCGCCGAGGCCGAGGCACAGCTGACCGCCGCGCTCGGCGAGGCCACCACCCGGCTCACCCGGCTCGACGTGGCCCAGTGGAAACCCGAGCTGGCCGGCGCCCTGCAGGCGCTGCGCCGCCCGGAGAGCACCGAGACGCTGCCACCCGGCTTCGACCCGCGCTCGCGCCGCCTGTTCGCCCGCGCCAGCGTGCTCGACCAGGTGCTCACCCTGGCCGGGACGAACGCGCCGGGCGGCGCCGTCAACGGCTACGAGGCCCAGCAGCGTGACGAGGCGCTGCGCCCGCTCACCGCCGCCTGCCGCCAGGCCCTGGTCGCCGCCTGCAACGCCCCGCTGCGTCCGTGAGCACCCCCGACCGGTATGCGCACTGCACGTTCTGCGGGGCGCGGTTCACCCTCGGCCAGCCGTGGCCACGCCGCTGCGGCGCCTGCGGGGAGACCAGCTACCTCAACCCGAGCCCGGTGGCCGTCGCGGTCCAGCCGGTCGGCGCCGGCCTGCTCGCCGTCCGCCGCGGCATCGCCCCGGCCCGCGGCCGGCTGGCCCTGCCCGGCGGTTTCATCGACGTCGGCGAGACGTGGCAGGAGGCCGCGGTCCGCGAACTGTCCGAGGAGACCGGTGTGAAGGCCGACCCGGCGGCCGTCCGTCTCTTCGACACGGTCAGCGCCCCCGACGGCACCATCCTGGTCTTCGGCCTGCTCCCGCCCCTGCCGAGCACGGCGGCCCTGCCCCCGCCCCCACCCGACGACGCGGAGACGCTGGCCCGCGAGGTCCTGTACGGCCCCACCGAACTCGGCTTCAGCATCCACACCACGATCGCCACCCGCTGGTTCACCACTCACCAGTGATATATCCGGAAGCGGCTTGCACATATTGCGGATGTGGTCGAACCTGGGTGCACGACCAGCACATCCAGGGGGGACCGTGGGCACGACGACGACACTTCAGCTCTCCGCGATGGCGAGCCGTGCAGACAGCCCCGAGCACGCCTCACTGACCACCCTGCTGAGCCTGCTCGCCCGAGCGGACAGCGGGTCGATCCGCCTGGTCACCGACAACGCCGGAGAAGCCGCGGTCCCCGACCTGATCGTCGATCTCCTGAGGCAGGCCGGCGCCATCCTGAGCCGGGGCGACGGCGTGGTCGTCAGCGAGGTCGCCCGGGAACTCACCACCAGCGAGGCCGCCCGGGTGCTCGGCGTCTCCCGCCCCACGCTGACGAACCTGCTGGACCGGGGCGACATCCCGTTCCACAAGGTGGGCACACACCGCCGGGTCGCTCTGCAGGACCTTCTGACCTACCGGCGCCACCGCCTCACCCAACAGCGGGCCGCCTACGAGGCGTTGATGGCCGAACAGGACGATCTAGGCATATACGAATGATTTCCGCATTCGACTCGAATCATCGCCGTCGATAACCTGAGCATGTGCTGCCCGTACCACTCACTGTCTTCCTGGCGCCAACGTCCTCTTCTCCCGGTGTCTGCGGGACTGGCTGGTGATGCTCGCGCTCGACAGCCGATACACAACCTTCGAGCTACGATGGAGCGAGGCCGTATTGACCGAGGCCTTCTATCAACCGAGGCCTTCTATCACCTGCGACGCAGGTATCCGGAAGCGCCCGAACAGCAGATCGAACGATGGCGCGACCAGTGGGACAGCAACTTCCCGGAAGCCAAAGTCACCGATGGAACCCTGCTGATGTTCCCCGTCCCCGGGACCCCGACGATCACCACGTCCTGGCCGCCGCCCACGCCGGTGGCGTCGACATCCTCGTAACGTGTGACGGTGACATCGCGGACTTCCAACACTGCCTCGACCAGGTTGGCGCCGGCATCGAGGTGCAACATGTCGACGAGTTCCTCTGCCTGATCGCCGATCGCCGTTCCGACCTGGTGCGACGGAGATACCTCTCCCAGGTCATGTACTGGCAGCACCGCGACAGGCTGACGGAGGAGAAGGCCGCGGACTCCAGCCGGGAGGCGCTCGACAACGCGGGAGCCTCCCGCTTCGCCTTTCTGCTCGGCACCGACGAGCGCTTCCGGATCTGGTGACCAACCGGCTCCCGGTCCTCAGCGGGCTGTCATTCGACGGCGACCAGCGATCCGCTACGACGATTACCGGGGGCCGTCAGGGGCCGAGCAACGCCAGTGGGACGACGGCGACACCGTCGCGACGGCGGTAGGCGTGCTCGCCCGCGTAGACGACGACGGCGTCGATCAGTTCCGCTCCGATTCGGTCGCGAAGCCAATGCAGATGCCTGGCGTCGGCGTCTTCGACACGGTCGGCCAGCTTGACTTCGATGGCCAGCACCCTCCCGTCGGCGTGCTGGACGATCAGATCCACTTCGTGCGCGTTGTTCCGGGTCCGGAGGTGACTGACACGGGCCTCGGCCGCTTCGGCATAGGTGTGGACGCTGAGTGCCACGAGATGCTCGAACAGCGCGCCCAGGATCGTGCCTTCGGAGAGATTGGTGTTGCCCTGTTCGGCACGGAGCAACGCGGCGGCGTCGAGACCCAGCAGGCGAGCGGCCAGCGCCGGGTCGGCCAGGAGGTGCCGGGAGGACTGGCCGAGCCGATCGAGGTGGTTGTGGCCGGGAATCCATGCCGGAAGATCGTCGAGCAGCCACAGTGCGGACAGGGCATCACGATAGGCGAGCGTGGTTGCTTTAGCCGGCTTGTTGGCCGGCCCGGCAGTGGCGGCGTCGAGAATCTTCGAGTAGGCCGCCGTCGTCGATGTCGCGGCGGCGTAGGCGGCGAGCCACGCGCGCAACACGGCCGGACGGCGAACCGGGTACCCCTGTTCCGGGAACTCTCGCTCGACGATGTTGTCCAGATAGGCGTCCAGTTCGGCACGGCGAACGCGGGGTGGCAGTCCCCGGATGGCGGGAAACCCGGATGCGGTGATCTCCTCGACGTAACCGGTCAGCCGCAGTCCGGTGCTACCGCCGACGTCGCGGTTGCCGGCCAGCAGCGCAGCCAGGCTCACGGTCGGGGTCTCGATGTCCCGCTCCGCGATGCTGAGCGGACGCATCCGCATCGGGACGATCCGGCCCGCACCCGAATGGACCCCCGCGCCACGCGGAGCCGAACTCCCGGCGATGATGAAATGCCCGGGCGGGGACCCCGAGTCGACCGCGCGCCGGACCTGGTCCCAGACTTCCGGCAGCCGCTGCCACTCATCCACGAGCACGGGCCCGGGCAGATGAGACAGGACGGCGGGGTCAGCGGCGAGTATCTCGCGTTGAGCGGGGAGACTCAGATCGACCACCGACACGGCTCGCTGCATCGCCGTCGCGGTCTTCCCCACCCCCTTCGGCCCGTGAATCGAAAGGGCACGCAGATGCGGCTGGAGTTCATCCAGTGCGCTGTCCAGGATGCGGCGCCGATACTCGACCACCAGTCCACTCTACCAAAAACACGCCCCCTACTAGTCCAATCGCACGGCCTCTAGTGAGCCGGTCGCACCACCGGCAGGCTGATCCGGAGGGGTCAGTCGATCAGATCGGCGTTCGCCAATTCACCCAGGAGAATCCGGATGGCGGGGGCACAGCGAGGACGGTCGGCGGTGGTGAACCAGGCGATCTCGACAATCTCGGCCGCTGGGGCCGGCTCGCCGTGGGACGGGCCGGTGAAGCAGACCAGGCGGACCCGGGTGCCGGGTGGGCGGTTGTGGGCCGGGGCGTCGATGGTGACCAGGTGGCTCAGCCCGGCCGGATCGACGTGGACGCCGACCTCCTCGGCGGCCTCACGGGCGGCCGCCTCGGCGTCGGTCTCGCCCGGCTCGGGTTTGCCGCCGGGCAGGTAGAACGCGTCCGAGCCGTGCGCCCGGACGGTCAGCACCCGGCGGTCGCGGACGTGCACCCAGGCCGCCGCGACCACCACCACGGGCGCCGTCATGCGAGCGCGAACGGAGCGCCGGCCTCGAAGCGGGCCAGCTGCTCCAGGGTGGGCCGGACCGAGCCGGACAGATCGGCCGGAAGATCGCTCGGCGCGCAGAACGCCGCGTCCAGAGTCTCGTCGGTGACCCGGATCAGGTCGCCGGACCACGTGTCGACCCGGACGGCGAGCGACACGTGCTGATAGGTGGCGCCGAACACGTTGGTGGTCAGGGCCTCTCCCGAGCTCAGGGCGAACGGGGTGACGGTGTGCGCGGTCAGCCCGGTCTCCTCGTACACCTCGCGGATGGCGCAGTCCCGCAGGGTCTGCCCCAGCTCCATGGTCCCGGCCGGCAGTGCCCACCGCCCGTTGTCGTTGCGCTGGATCAGCAGGACCCGGCCGTCGTCGTCGCGCAGGACGGCGCGGGCCCCGACCGTCATGAGCACCGGCTCGGGGCCGGTGATCGCCCGCAGCCGCCCGAGGTAGGAGTCCTCCCAGGGCACGGTCAGATCTCGTCGATCAGGTCGGCCACCGAGTTGATGATGCGGGACGGGCGGTACGGGTAGGTCTCGCTCTCCAGCCGGCTGCTGATCCCGGTGAGCACCAGGATCGTCTCCAGCCCGGCCTCCAGGCCGCACAGCACGTCGGTGTCCATCCGGTCGCCGATCATCGCGGTGGTCTCGCTGTGCGCGCCGATGGCGTTGAGCGCGGACCGCATCATCATCGGGTTGGGCTTGCCGACGAAGTACGGCTTGACCCCGGTGGCCTTGGAGATCATCGCGGCGACCGAGCCGGCGGCCGGGAGCAGGCCCTCGTTGGACGGGCCGGTGGCGTCCGGGTTGGTGCAGATGAACCGGGCGCCGCCGCTGATCAGCCGGATCGCCTTGGTGATCGCCTCGAAGCTGTAGGTACGGGTCTCGCCGAGCACCACGTAATCCGGGTCGAACTCGGTGAGGATGTAGCCGGCCGCGTGCATGGCGGTGGTCAGGCCGGCCTCACCGATGACGTACGCCGTCCCGCCGGGCCGCTGGTCGGCGAGGAACTGGGCGGTGGCGAGGGCGGCCGTCCAGATCGACTGCTCGTCCACGTCGAAGCCCATCCGGTGCAGGCGGGCCTGCAGGTCACGCGGGGTGTAGATGGAGTTGTTGGTGAGGATCAGGAACGGCTTGCCGGACTCCCTCATCCGGTTCACGAACTCGGGGGCGCCCGGCACCGGCTCACCCTCGTGGACGAGCACGCCGTCCATGTCGGTGAGCCAGCTCTCGATCGCCTTGCGCTCCTTCATCGGGGGGCTCCTCGTCGCACGGGGGTGGGACAGCAGTCGGGTTGACACACGTCCCAGATCGGGAGCGTACCGAGCCTGGCCTTGGATCGATCATCGGTGCGTTCCTGGACCAGCTCCCGGACCATCGCGACGAAGTCGGGGTGAACGCCGGGGCTGGCGGCACGGGCGTAACCGAGACCGAGGCGGGCCGCGGTGTCCTTGGCCTCGTTGTCCAGGTCCCAGATCACTTCGAGGTGGTCGGAGACGAACCCGATCGGGCTGACCACCACATCGGTGACGCCCTTCTCGGCGAGGGCCTCCAGGTGGTCGTTGATGTCCGGTTCCAGCCACGGGATCTGCGGCGGGCCGGAGCGGCTCTGCCAGACCAGGTCGTAGGCGAGGCCGGGAGCGGCCGCCGCGTGCACCAGCCGGGCGGTCTCCTCCAGCTGGGCGTTGTAGCGGCCACCGTCCGGGCCGGCGGTCTTCGCCATGCTGACCGGGATGGAGTGGGCGGTGAAGACCAGGCGGGTGGTCGCCTCATCCGAGGGCTTCAGCCTGGCCAGGGCCTCCCGCACGGCCTGCACGTTGGGATTGACGAAGCCGGGGTGATCGTGGAACTGCCGCAGCTTGGAGATCCTCGGGGCGCCGGGACCGACGTGCTCACGGGCGGCGGCGATGTCCTCCCAGTACTGCTTGCAGGAGGAGTAACCCCCGTAAGCGCTGGTGGCGAACCCGAGGGCGTGCTCGATCCCGTCGTCGCGCATCTGTGCGACGGTGTCGGCGAGCATCGGATGCCAGTTGCGGTTGCCCCAGTAGGTGGGCAGCGTGATGTCGTGTGCCGCGAACTCGGTCTCGATCGCGGCGAGCAGATCACGGCACTGCTGGTTGATCGGGGACACCCCGCCGAAGTGCATGTAGTGCTCGTACACCTCGGCGAGGCGCTCGTCCGGGACACCGCGCCCGCGCACCACGTTGCGCAGGAACGGCATCACGTCATCGGGCTTCTCGGGGCCGCCGAAGGAGAGCAGGACGAACGCGTCGTAAACCACCCGACCATCCTGCCACCGCCTCAGGCAGCGCGAGAGTGGTAGCCCCCGTCAACGTGCACCATCTCACCGGTGGTGGCCGGGAACCAGTCGGACAGCAGGGCGCAGACCGCGCGGGCGGTCGGCTCCGGGTCGTTGAGGTCCCAGCCGAGCGGCGCGTGCTGGGCGTACGCGTCCTCGAAGTTGCTGAACCCGGGGATCGACTTGGCGGCCATGGTGCGCAGCGGGCCGGCCGCGACCACGTTGCTGCGGATGCCGTGCTTGCCCAGGTACATGGCGAGGTAGCGGGACGCCGACTCCAGGCCGGCCTTGGCGACGCCCATCCAGTCGTACAGCGGGTACGCCTTGGTCGCGTCGAACGTCAGCCCGACGATGGAGCCACCCTGATCCATCATCGGCAGACAGGCCATGGCCAGGGACTTGTACGAGAACGTCGACACGTGCACGGCCTGGGCGACGTCCTCCCACGGCGTCTCCAGGAAGGTGCCGCCGAGGGCGCTCTGCGGGGCGAAGCCGATGGAGTGGACCACGCCGTCCAGTCCGTCGACGTGCTCGCGCACCCGGGAGGCCAGGCTGTCCAGGTGCTCCTGGTTGGTGACGTCCAGCTCGATGACCGGCGCGGGCTGGGGCAGGCGCTTGGCGATGCGCTCCACCAGCGAGAGCCGGCCGAAGCCGGTGAGCACCACGGTGGCGCCGGCCTCCTGGGCCAGCTTCGCCACCGAGAAGGCGATCGAGGCGTCGGTGATGACGCCGGTGACGAGCAGCCGTTTACCGGCCAGCAGTCCAGACACTTTTGCTTCTCTCCTGAAAAAGTCTCGGAAAACTTCAGTGCCCCATGCCGAGGCCCCCGTCGACGGGGAGCACGGCGCCCGAGATGTACGCCGCACTGTCGCTCGCCAGGAAGGTCACCGCCGCGGCGACCTCGTCGGTGCTGGCGAGGCGACCGGCCGGGACGGCCTTGATGATCTCGGCCTTGCGCGCGTCCGGCAAGACGGCGGTCATCTCCGTCTCGATGAATCCGGGCGCCACGACGTTCGCGGTGATGTTGCGGGTGCCCAGCTCACGGGTGATGCTACGGGCCATGCCGACGAGCCCGGCCTTACTCGCCGCGTAGTTCACCTGGCCGGGACCGCCGTACAGCCCGACCACCGACGAGATGAAGATGATCCGGCCCCACTTGGCGCGCAGCATCTTCGAGCTGGCCCGCTTGGCGACCCGGAACGCGCCGGTCAGGTTGGTGTCGATGACCCGCTCGAACTGCTCGTCGGACATCCGCAGCAGCAGCGTGTCGTCGGTGATGCCGGCGTTGGCGACGAGCACCTCGACCGGGCCGAGCTCCTTCTCCACGGTGGTGAACGCGGCGTCGATCGCGGCCGAGTCGGTGATGTCGCACTGCACACCGAACAGGCCGTCCGGCACGGCCGAGCCCCGGTGGGTGATCGCCACCCGGTCACCCTGCTTGGCGAACGTCTGGGCGATGGCCAGGCCGATGCCGCGGTTTCCTCCGGTCACCAGAACGGTGCGAGACACAACACACTCCTATCGACAGGCTTCCATCACACAGGGTCACCATGGCCCTCTGAAAAGGGAGACTATCGGCCCGCTGTGACACGGCCGAGGGACGGTCCCGCCGACTTACACCCCGTTCAGGGCAGCACGATTTCTCTTCGGTTGTAGTTGAGGAGTACAGTGCCACACGGTTCAGGCCCGACTAGCTCTGGAGGTGATCGCTGTGCGAGATAGCGATCCTCCTAGTCGTGGCCGGGACGCTCGTCAGCGTTTCTGACCGCTGACCAGATCTCTCCCCACCCGCACGCCGCTGTCCTGCTCAGGGCGGCTCATCCGGCGTGCGGTGGTTCCGGCCGCGAAGTGACCCCTGTCTGGTTCAGTCACTAGCGGAAGTCGGTTTTTCATGATGAAGAACTTCGTCGCGCCCCTCGGTTTCACCCTGCTCTCGGCCTGGGTCGTCGTCCTGTTCGTGCTCGCGCACAACACGCCCTGACCCGCCGGTCAGGGCAGCCTGGACGTCCACAGCAGGCTCATCGCGGCACCGGCCAGCCCCAGCAGCAGGCCGGCCGCGGCGTACCACTGAGTGACCTCACGTGGTTCGGTGCGGTGCCCGATCGAGCTGCCCATGTCCTCGTACACCTGCTTCAGCTCACTCACCGACGCGGCCTCGTAGAAGTAACCCTTGGTCTGCTCGGCCAGCTCCTGCAGCGACAGCCGGTCCACCGGCACCCGCTGCACCGAGCCGCGGATGTCGACCACACCGGTGTCGGTGCCGAACGCGATCGTCGACACCGGCACGTTCGCCTGCCCGGCCGCGGTCGCCGCGTCCTCGATCGAGCGGCCCGACGTGCGGTACCCGTCGGAGAGCAGCACGATCCGGGCCGGTGGCGCACCGTCGGCGCCGTCGGCCGGCACCATCCGGATGGCGTCCAGCGAGGTGAACACCGCCTCGCCGGTCGCGGTCGCCTCGGCCAGGGTCAGCGCGTCGATCGCGGCCACCACCGAGGCGCGGTCCTTGGTCGGCGCCACCAGCACGTTCGCCGCCTTCGCGAAGGACACCAGACCCAGGTTGTACGTGGGCGGCAACTCGTTGACGAACGCCTTGGCCGCCTCCTGCGCGGCCTCGATCCGGCTCGGCTCCACGTCCTCGGCCTGCATCGACAGCGACACGTCGATGGCGAGCATCACGGTGGCTCGTTCCAGAGGTTCCTCGGTGTCGACCGAGGGGCGGGCGGTGGCCGCCGAGAGCGCGGCCAGCATCAGCAGGAAGGCGCCGGCTGACGCGTGCCGCCGCCAGCCCAGGCCCTTCGGCGCCAGGGTGCGCAGCAGGTCGACGTTGGTGAACCGCATCGCGTACTGCCGCTTGCGGAACTGCCGCCAGACGTAGAACCCGGCCATGGCCAGGACCGGCAGCAGGGTCAGCAGCCACCAGGGGTCCAGGAATCGGATCATCGTGTGGTCCCTCGGGTACGGGCGTGGCGCTGAGCGGCCACGAAACGGACCATGTCGAGCAGCCAGTCGGTGTCGGTGCGCAGCCGCAGGTGGGCGGCGCCGGCCGCACGCAGCGCCCGGGCGATCGCGGCACGCTGCACGCCGGCCGCCTCGGCGTACCGCTGGCGCAGTTTCGGGTCGGAGGTCTGGACCTCGTGCAGCATTCCGGACTCCGGGTCGGCCAGGGTCAGCACGCCGACGTCGGGCAGTTCCAGCTCACGCGGGTCGACCACCTCGATGGCCAGCACGTCGTGCCGGACGCCCAGTTTCTTCACCGGCCGGGCCCAGCCCTCCACCGGTGACAGGAAGTCGGAGATCACCACGGCCACCCCACGGCGCCGGGGCGGCCGGTTCAGCATGTCGATCAGCGCGCCCAGGTCGGTGCGGCCGGGCCGGATCGTCGTCCCGGCGATGGCGCGCAGCAGGCCCTGCGCCTCCTTGCGGCCGGGCCGGGCGGGCAGGCGGATCACCGGCGAGGTCAGCGGTGGCCCGGGCGGCGCCGCCGGCTTACGGCGCCACCACTGCCGGGGTTCCTCGGCCGGTACGCCGGAGCCGGTGCCCACCACGGCCCCGATCCGGTTGCCACCGCGCACGGTCAGGTGTGCCATCGCGGTGGCGGCGGCGATCACCAGGTCCCGTTTCAGCCATTGGGCGGTGCCGAAGTCGAGACTGGCCGACAGGTCCACGGCCAGCCACGTCTCCAGTTCGCGGTCGGCCACCGTCCGCCGGACGTGCGGGGTGGTGGTCCGGGCGGTGACCGGCCAGTCCATCCGCCGCACGTCGTCGCCGGGCCGGTACTCCCGGGACTCGCCGGCCTCGCTGCCCGGACCGGGCAGCAGGCCCACGTAGTCGCCCTGCAGCAGCCCGTCCAGTTTGCGGGTGACCAGCAGCTGCAGCCGGCTGATGACGGCTTCGGCCCGGGCCGCCTCCGCCGGGGCGACCGGCATCTGCGTGCCCGGCGCGGTCATGACTGGCCGGGCCAGTTGCCGTTCGGCTGCGGCGGCCGGTTGTCGAAGCCACCCGCCGGGACACCGCTGACCGGCTGCGCGCCGGCCGGGCCGGCCACATACTGCGCGGGCTGCGGGTGGCCGGTCGCGATCGGGGTCAGCGGGCCGGGCGGCATCGGCGGGCCCTGCGGCGGCATCGGGCCCGCCTGCGGTCCGGGGTGGGGACCGGGCTGCGGGGCCTGGCCGTTGGCGCCGTTCTGCCGGGACGACACCTGGGGCGGCGGGACCATCTGCATGATCCGGGCCACGATGTGGTCGGCCGGGATGTCGTCGGCCAGCGCGTCGTAGCTGAGCACCAGCCGGTGGCGCAGGATGTCCGGTGCGATGTCCTGCACGTCCTGCGGCAGCGCGTAGTCCCGGCCGCGGAGCAGGGCCAGCGCCCGGGTGGCCCGGACGATGCCGAGCGAGGCGCGGGGGCTGGCGCCGTACTGGATCAGCTGGGCGACGTCCGGCATGCCGTGCTGGGCCGGGGCGCGGGTGGCCAGGACCAGGCGGACGGTGTAGTCGATCAGGGCGTTGTGCACGAACACCTGGTCCGCGCGGCGCTGCAGGGCGAGCAGGTCGTCCGGGGTGAAGACCTGTTTCGGCTCGGGCGCGCTCACCCCCATCCGGTAGACGATCTCGCGTTCCTCGGAGTCGGTCGGGTAGCCGACCAGGATCTTCATCAGGAACCGGTCGCGCTGCGCCTCGGGCAGCGGGTAGACACCCTCCTGCTCGATCGGGTTCTGGGTGGCCATCACCAGGAACGGGTCGGGCACCTGATGGGTCCGGCCGCCGATCGACACCTGGTGCTCGGCCATCACCTCCAGCAGCGCCGACTGCACCTTGGCCGGCGCCCGGTTGATCTCGTCGGCGAGCAGGAAGTTGACGAACACCGGGCCCAGCTCGACGTCGAACTTCTCACTGGACTGCCGGTAGATCCGGGTGCCCACGATGTCGGCCGGCACCAGGTCGGGGGTGAACTGCACCCGGGAGAACGAGCCGCCGACCACCTTGGCCAGGGTCTCCACCGCGAGGGTCTTGGCCACACCGGGCACCCCCTCCAGCAGGCAGTGGCCACGGGCGAGGAGGGCCACGAACATCCGCTCGACCATCCGGTCCTGGCCGACGATCACCCGTTTCACCTCGAACATGGCGCGCTCGAGCTGTGACGCGTCCTGCGCCGGTGGCACCGGGGCTCCGGCGTCGGCGCTGGTATCGGTCTCGGGCGTGCTCGGCTGCGACACCGGTCCTCCACAACGGGTCTGGATGGGCCGGCTCTCGGCGAGCCGACGCTCAAGACTTACACGACATACGACAACACACGGCTGAGAGGATCCTAAGAACCCTGCCCGGCAGCATAGGGAGTCCGGCCGACATCATCGCCGGATCCGGATGTCCGCGCAGCCCGGGACACCATCGGCCGGATGTGTTGATCTTTCTACGCGATCCGCCGGATCGGGCGGGTCACCGGGTGCATACGCACGTGTGTGAAGCGTGTAGCATTTGCCTCGTCGCCGGGCGGCTTCCCCCGTGGCCGCCCGGCGCTCAAACTCCCATTCCGTAAGGTTGCGGTGTGGTTGAGGATCCCGATCTCGCGCCCCAGTGTTCGGCCAAGGGCTGCCGGGCCGCCGCCGTCTGGCGTCTGCACTGGAACAATCCGAAGATCCACAGTCCGGAGCGCCGGAAGACCTGGCTGGCCTGCGACGAGCACCGGCCCACCCTCTCCGCGTTCCTCGACGCGCGCGGCTTCCTCCGTGAGGTGGTGCCCTTCGCCTCGTCCGGAAGCGCCACCGCCTCGTAGGCTGCTAGATGTGAGCGACCCGTCCGCGCGTACCGCCGTCGATGCCCTCGAACCCTGGCCCGGAACCGTCGACTGGCGGCCGGTCTCCGGCCGGCTGATCGCCGTCCACCTCATCGGGATCGCCACCTGGACCGTGGTGCTGCTGGCCGGCGCCGTCACCGGCTCCCTGTTCGCCGGGCATCCGGCCTGGTACTGGGCGATGGCCGGGGTGCTGGTCCTCGGCGTCTGGCGGTCGGTCGTCGCGGTCCGCGCGGTGCGCGCCTGGGGTTACGCCGAACGCGACAACGACCTGCTGGTCCGGCACGGTCTGCTGGTCCGGCACCTGTCCATCGTGCCGTACGCCCGGATGCAGTTCGTCGATGTCACCGCCGGGCCGCTGGAACGCGCGTTCGGGCTGGCCACCGTCCAGCTGCACACCGCCGCCGCGGCCAGCAACGCGAAGGTCCCCGGGCTGCCGCCGGACGAGGCGTCCCGCCTGCGCGACCGGCTGACCGCCCTCGGCGAGGACCGGGCCGAGGGCCTGTGACCGACCACGTCGAAGAGCCCCGGCAGCGCCTGCACCCGCTCAGCCCGCTCCTGAAAGGCGCCAAGAGCATCGCGGTGATCATCGCGGCGCTCTCCTGGCAGACCCTCGGCTCGGTCGGCCTGACCGACTTCGCGCTGCTGGTGGCCGGGCTGGCGGTGGCCGTGGTGGTGGTCTCCGCGATCGGCTGGTGGTTCACCGGCTACCACGTCGTCGGCCGGGAACTGCGGATCACCGAGGGCCTGCTGTGGCGGCGCAACCGGGCCATCCCGCTCGACCGGCTGCAGGCCGTGGAACTGCGCCGGCCCCTGCTCGCCCAGCTCACCGGGCTGGCCGAACTCCGCCTCGAAGTGGTCGGCGGCAGCAAGTCCGAGGCGCCGCTGGCCTACCTGACGGTGCAGAACGCGTCGGCGCTGCGGGAGCGATTGCTCGCTCTCTCCGGGCGTACCCGATCGGCCGCCGTTGACGTTGACCCCGACTCTCCGCCCGCCGCCGCTCCGCCGCCGCTCTATCAGGTGCGCAACCAGGACCTGCTGGTCAGCCAGCTGCTCACCCCGCAAGCCTTCCTGCTGCCGCTCGGCGTGGCCTGGGTGATCACCCAGTTCGCGATGGAGGGGTCGTGGACGTTCATCGGCATCGCCAGCACGGTCACCGCGATGGCCGGCGTCCTGCTCCAGCCGATCCGGCGGGTGCTGCGCGACTGGAACTTCCGGCTGGTCCGCGACGAACGCCTGGTCCTGCAGTACGGCCTCACCGAGACCCGTAGCCAGGTGGTGCCCCCGCACCGGGTGCAGGCCGTCCGGATCACCTGGCCGTTGTTGTGGCGGGCCAAACGCTGGCTGCACCTGAACGTCGACGTGGCCGGACTCGCCCCGCAGAGCGGCGAGGACAACGGCTCGGACAGCCTGATGCCGGTCGGCGACCCGGCCGCCGCCCGCGCCCTCGTCGAGGCCGCCCTGCCCGGCGTCGACCTGACCGTCCTGGCCACCTCGCCGCCGCCGGCCCGCACCTGGTGGCTGCATCCGTTCGGGCTGCGGTTCTACGGCGCCGGCCTGGCCCCCGAGGTGTTCGTCAGCCGGGCCGGGCGGATCACCCGGGAGATGACCCTGGTGCCGTACGCCCGGATCCAGAGCGTCCGCATCGTGCAGGGCCCCCTGCAGCGCCGCCTCGGGCTGGCCACCGTCTACGCCGACACCGCCGGTGGACGGGCCGGTGAGGCCCGCGACCGGGACCTGACCGAGGCGTACGCGATCGCCGGTGAGCTGGCCCTGCGCTCCCGCCACGCCCGCGGTGCCGTCGCTGTCGGGCGCGCCTTCGAGAGGCCCGCCGCGGAACCCGCGGATCAGACGTTCTGGCAGCGGCCCGAACGGACATAGGATCTGGTGATGGAGCTTCCGGAGTTCGCACCCGGGATCGGTGCCCGGGTCGAGTTGACGGTCACCGACGCCGACACCGCGCAGTCCCTGGGGTCCGGTGACGTGCCGGTGCTCGCCACGCCCCGGGTCCTGGCCCTGGCCGAGGCGGCGACGGTCGCCACCACCGCCCGCCAGATCCCCGGCGGCATCACCACGGTCGGCACCCGGGCCGAGGTCGAGCATCGCGCGCCCACCCCGGTCGGCCGCCGGGTGGCCGCGCGGGCGACGCTCACCAAGGTGGATGGGCGCACGCTGTTCTTCGAGGTCGCGGTGCACGACGGGGACACCCTGGTCGCCGAGGTCCGGGTGGAGCGGGTGCTGCTGGACCGGCAGCGTTTCATCGCCGAAGCCCTCGGCGACTAGCGGCTCCCAGTCCGGGGGGGGCGGGNGGTGGAGCGGGTGCTGCTGGACCGGCAGCGTTTCATCGCCGAAGCCCTCGGCGACTAGCGGCTCCCAGTCCGGGTGCCGCTGTGTGGCTCGATTCGCGCCACACAGCGGCACCCGGACTGGCCTCGGCCTTCTGTCGTGCGGCGGCGGCTAACCCCAGCGGGCCGCCAGGTCGGCCGGTGTCGGCATGGCGGTCGCGCCGCCCTGGCGCTCACAGACCAGGCCGGCCACCGACAGCGCGAACCGCACCGCCTCCGACCAGGCGTCCAGGCCGGCCGGGCGGCCGCCGGCCAGGAGCCGGCTGATCAGCGCGGCCATCACCGAGTCCCCGGCGCCGGTGGCGTCGACCGCGTCGACCACCGGCGCGGGCAGGGTGGCGCTCCCGGCCGGGGTGGCCACGTGGGCGCCGGCCGCACCGAGGGTGACGACGACGGCCCGCGCGCCGAGTCCGAGGATGTGGGCGGCGGCGGACTCCGGATCGGGTGAGCCGTACAGCACGGCGACGTCGGCGAGGCTGAGTTTGACCAGGTCGGCGGTGGCGAAGAAGCCCTCCACCAGCACCCGCAGGGCGTCCACCGCGGCGGTGTCCGGCAGCAGCGTGGGCCGCACGTTGGGGTCGAACACGCGCAGCGGCCCGTCCACCGCCCAGGCGGCCCGCGCGGCGTCCACGAACGGTTCGCGGAGCAGGCAGATCGACCCGGTGTAGAGCACCGCGGCGCCGGCCACCGCACCCCGGTCCAGGTCGGCCGGGGTGAGCAGAGCGTACGACGGTGGTTCGCCGTAGAACGTGAACGTCGGCTCGGCACCCTCGAACGTGGTGACGGCGAGTGTGGTGGGGACCTCGACCCGGCGTACACCCGAGGAATCGACGCCGCTGTCCCGGAGGAAGGCCGCCATCCGTTCGCCGAGGACGTCCTTGCTCAGGGTGCCCGCGTAGCGGGCGTCGCCGCCGAGCCGCGCGACGCCGACGGCGACGTTGAGTGGCGCCCCGCCGATCGCCTGCCGGTAGCTCTGCCCGCCGTCGAGGTCAGCTTCGAGCAGGTCGATCAGCGCCTCA
This sequence comes from Actinoplanes sp. G11-F43, assembly GCF_050589265.1. Classification (NCBI taxonomy): domain Bacteria; kingdom Bacillati; phylum Actinomycetota; class Actinomycetes; order Micromonosporales; family Micromonosporaceae; genus Actinoplanes; species Actinoplanes sp. G11-F43. The sequence goes on along the minus strand of NZ_JBNZCE010000063.1, from coordinate 2,546 downwards.
CCCATCACCATCGCGTAGCCCACGGCTTCACCCTCTCACCCGGCGGCGGCGGAGGCACGTGTGGGCCGTCCAGCGCCGATCATCATGCCTATATGGGTGTATTTGTAATAATTCGAGGATGAGAGCAAGAATCTTGGCCCTCGCGGCTCCGCTGCTCCTCACCGCTGCGGCGCCCGCTCCCGGCCCGGCCTTCGACGGCGCCTTCCGGATCTACGACCATGCGGCGGTCCCGGCCGGCGCACGGGCTCAGGTCACCGTCGCCGATCACACTGATGGGGTACGGGTGGAGCTGCTCGCCACCGGACTCCAGCCCGGCCGGCACTACGGTGCCCACCTGCACACCGGGCGCTGTGGCGGTGATCCCGCCGATGCCGGGCCGCACTATCAGCACCGGCTCGACCCGGCCGCGGGGCCGGGGAAGCCGTCGGTGGATCCGGCCTACGCGAACCCGCGCAACGAGGTCTGGCTGGATCTCGTCGCCGGCGCGGACGGTGCCGGGCGGGCGGTCAGCACCCAGGAGTGGGATTTCGATCCGGCGCGGCCGCCGTGGTCGCTGGTGTTGCACGCCGAGCACACCCACACCGGTCCCGGTGTCGCCGGTACCGCGGGGGCCCGGCTCGCCTGCCTGACCGCTTCTCCCGGCTCCTATGGCGGCGCTCCTCGCGGCCTGGGGTGACGCTTCCCGTGACGTTCGGGGTGACGCTTCCCGCGGCGCTTCCCGCGGCCCGGGGTGGCGCTTCCCGCAGCCCGGGGTGACGCGGATCAAAGGCCGGGTGCGGTGCCCGGCCTTACCGGGGACTACTGGTCAGGCGGTAACGTCGGGGTACCGAGAACGGAGGCACCCCAAGATGGCCACTCAACCCGCGGCCAAGACGGAGTCGCACGACCCCGACTTCCCCGAGGCGTTCCTGAGCTTCATGCGCCAGGGCTGGCGCGAGGACCCTCTCGCCGTGACGCCGCTGCCCGAGGTGCCGAACTACGCGAAGCGCCGGGCCGCCCTCTCCGAGGCGTTCCCCGGGGAGACGCTGATCATCCCGAGCGGCAACGAGAAGGTGCGTGCCAACGACACCGACTACGCGTTCCGCCCCGGCAGCGACTTCTTCTACCTGACCGGTGACCGCGACCCGGACAGCGTGCTGATCCTGCACCCGAGCGGTTCCGGCCACGACGCGGTGCTCTACACCCGGCAGCGCAACTCGAAGGACACCGACCGCTTCTTCCGGGACCGCAACGGCGAGCTGTGGGTGGGCCGCACCCACACCCTGGCTGAGAAGTCGGCGGAGCTGGGCCTGTCCACCGCCTCGCTGGGCGAGCTGGGCATGGCGCTGGCCGGCACCGCGCCGGGCCGGGCCCGGGTGCTGCGCGGGTTCGACGCCGCCGTGGACCGCGCCGTCCTGGCCTTCGAGCCGGACCGCTCCCGCCTGCGTGACCGCGAGCTGGCCCGGGTGATCTCCGAGCTCAAGCTGGTGAAGGACGAGTGGGAGATCGCCCAGCTGCAGCAGGCGATCGACGCCACCGTGTTCGGCTTCGAGGACGTCGCCCGCATCCTGCCGGCCGACCGGAGCGTCAAGGAGCGCCTGCTGGAGGGCGTCTTCGGCCTGCGCGCCCGGCACGACGGCAACGACGTCGGCTACAGCTCGATCGTCGGCGCCGGCCCGCACGCGACGATCCTGCACTGGGTGCGCAACACCGGCGTCACCAAGCCCGGCGAGCTGCTGCTGATGGACATGGGCGTGGAGGGCGACAACCTCTACACCGCCGACATCACCCGCACCGTCCCGGTCAACGGCACGTTCACCCCGCTGCAGCGCCAGGTCTACGACATCGTGCACGCGTCGCAGCAGGCCGGCCTGGACGCGATCAAGCCCGGCGTGGTCTTCAAGGACATCCACAAGGTGTGCATGCGGGTGCTCGCCGAGGGCCTGCACGACCTGGGCCTGCTGCCGGTGAGCGTGGACCAGGCGATGGCCGACGACTCCACCGTCTACCGCCGCTGGACCCTGCACGGTTTCGGTCACATGCTCGGCATCGACGTGCACGACTGCTCGGCGGCGCGCAACGAGGCGTACCGGGAGGGCCCGCTCCAGGAGGGCTACGTGCTCACCGTCGAGCCCGGCCTGTACTTCCAGCCCGAGGACGAACTGGTCCCCGAGGAACTGCGCGGCGTCGGCGTCCGCATCGAGGACGACGTCCTGGTCACCGCCGACGGCTGCCGCAACCTGTCAGCCGGCCTGCCCCGCTCCTCCACCGAGGTCGAGCAGTGGCTGGCGTCACAGCGCGAGGCGGGCCCCCGCCTCCCCGGCTGACCCACAAGGTTCCCTTCCCCCGGCCCGGCCGATCCCGCGGCTCCCAGCCGCGCTCGCCGGGCCGGCCCCTGTCCCCCAACCCCTTTTTGACCAGGCATCCCCCCGGCCCCACACCGTCCTCGACCAGGCGCCCACACCTCACTTCACGCCCTCCTCGACCAGGCATCCACGCCTGGCCCGCGCCTTTTCGACCGGGCGCCCACGTCTACCTCGACCAGGCGCCCACGCCCAGCCCACGCC
>NZ_JBNZCE010000062.1:21841-32690 GCF_050589265.1 Actinoplanes sp. G11-F43 | reverse complement strand
ACCACGCTCAACCCGCGTGCCGTTTTCCGGTGCGCTCGGCTCCGAAAGTCGCCACGCTGGCCGGGTCTGCCGCGCGCGTGGTGAGTTGTGGTGCGTTCCGCCCCGAAAGTCGCCACGCTCAACTTGCGTGCCGTTTTCCGGTGCGTTCGGCTCCGAAAGTCGCCACGCTAGCCGGGCCTGCGGCGCGCGTGGTGAGTTGTGGTGCGGAATGCGCCGCAAGTTGGCGCGCGGGCGGTCCGCCGTGTGTGCCGACTTGCGGTGCGATTTGGACCGCAAGTCGGCACGCGGGCGGCGGGCCCGGGCGCGTGGTGAGTTGCGGGGCGTTCCGGGCCGGAAGCCGGCAGTCGGGGTTGGAGCTAGAGGGTGATGACGATCTTGCCCTGGGTGCGGCCCTGCTCGGCGTAGCGGTGGGCGTCGGCGATCTTGTCCAGGGGGAACGTCTCGGCGATGTGCGGGGTGTAGGCGCCGTTCGCGCCGTGGGTGGCGCCCTCGGCCAGCAGGACCGGGTCGTTCTCGGCGCCGATGTGGCGGACGTTCAGCTCGCCGGCCCGCAGGTGGTCGGCGACGGTCACCACCCGGTCCGGGGAGCCGGCGATGGCCACCAGGTCGGGCAGCGAGCCGGAGCCGACCGCGTCCAGCACGGCGTCCACGCCGGTGGGGGCGAGGGCGGCGACCCGGTCGGCGAGGCCGGGACCGTACGTGGTGGGCACCGCGCCGATCGACCGCAGGTAGTCGTGTTTGCCCTCGCTCGCGGTGCCGATCACGGTGGCGCCCCGGGCGGCGGCCATGGACACCGCCGCGCTGCCGACGCCGCCGGCCGCGCCCTCGATCAGGACGGTCTTGCCGGTGAGGTCGCCGAGCGCGTTGAGGGCGCCGCCCGCGGTGGCGACGGCCAGCCCGGCGCCGGCCGCCTGCTCCAGTGTCCACGTGCCGGGCACGTGCGCCCAGGCGGTCAGGACCACGTGCTCGGCGCTGGCGCCGAAGATGCCGCCCAGCCCGAACACCTTGTCGCCGACCGCGACCCCGGTGACGCCCTCGCCGATCTCGTCGACGACACCGGCGGCGTCCCGGCCGGGGATCTCCGGCAGTTCGGCGGGGAAGTAGCCGGCCAGGGCGCCGGAGCGGGCCTTCCAGTCGATCGGGTTGACGCTGGCGGCGGCGGCCCGGATGCGGATCTCGCCGGGGCCGGCGTGCGGCTCGGGGGTGTCCTCGACGACCAGGACCTCGTCGGCGGGACCGTACTTGTGGAAGCGTGCAGCGCGCATGGTGGAACTCCTCGGGACGAGTTGCTTGCCGTGGAAACTAACTTAGGGTCGATCATTTTCCGCGGCAAGCGTTCGGAACATCACTTTCCGCGGAAACTGCCGCGCTGTTAGGGTGCGGATGTGAGCGAGCTGGACGATGCCGAGATGACGACCTGGGCAGCGCTCATGGGCGTCGTCCTGTGGCTGCCCGGCAAGCTCGACGGAGCCCTCAAGGCACACGGCCTCAGTCACCATGAGTTCCAGATCATCTGGTGGCTGTCACTCAGCGACACCGGGACCCGTACCATGGGGGATCTCGCCGGAACCGCGAGTGTCACCCCCTCGCATCTGTCCCGCATCGCCGCCCGCCTGGAGACCCGGGGGTGGATCGTGCGCCGGCCGGATCCGGCCGACGCCCGCTACACGCTCGCCTCGCTCACCGAGGACGGGTCGCGCAAGCTGGCCGAGTGCGCCCCGGACTACTACGCGACCGTGCGCGAGCACCTGTTCGACCGGCTCAGCCCGGAGCAGGCCGGGGAGCTCGGCGCGATCACCACGACGATCCTGCACTCGGTCAACCCGGAGTGCCGCCCACGGTGATCCGGTCCCGGCCGTCGCGTTTGGATTCGTAGAGGCTCTCGTCGGCGGCCCGGATCAGCTCCTGGTGGCCGGTGCCGGAGCAGGCCACCCCGATGCTGGCGGTGACCACCCCGGCGGGCGCGGCGGCGTGCGGCAGGCCCAGCCTGCGGATGGCCGCCTGGATCCGTTCGGCGACCATCCGCGCGATCGGCTCGTCCGCGTCGGCGAGCAGGACCGCGAACTCCGCGCCGCCGTACCGGATGACGATGTCGCCGGAGCGGATCGCGCCGCTGATCGCCTGGGCCACCTCGCGCAGGCAGGCGTCGCCGGCCAGGTGCCCGTAGTGGTCGTTGTACCTGGTGAAGTGGTCGATGTCGATCATCGCGGCGGCGGTGGCGCCGTCCGCGCTGGCCAGCCGGCGGCGGTTGGGCAGGCCGGTCAGCACGTCGGTGCCGACCTGTTCGGCGAGCCGCGCGTTGGCGGTGGCCAGCTCCCGGGTCCGGTCGGCGACCTTGCGCTCCAGGGCGGCGTGCGTCAGCGCGTTCCGCAGCGACACCCCGATCTGACCGGTGAGCAGTGCGACGGTGTCCCGGCGCGGGGTGGAGAAGGCGCCGCGGGTGTGCCGGTTCTCCAGCACCAGCAGCGCCCCGTCGCCGACCGGCGTCACCAGCAGCGCGCACCGGGGCAGCGCTGTGAGGTACGGGTCGGCGGCGAACCGGTCGTCACGGGTGGCGTCGGCGACGGCCAGGGTCTCCCGGGTGCGGTCGGCGTACCGGATCGCGGTCAGTGGCAGCAGTTCGCGCGCGGCCGGGTCGTCCAGTGGCAGCAGCCCACCGCCGCCGGTGAGCAGCCGCGGCCCGCCGTCCTGGAGCACCAGGTGCACGGTGCTCGCCCCGGTCAGCGCGGTCAGCGCCTCGCCGGTCCGGTGGGCCAGCGCGGCCAGGCCGGCGGCGGAGCTGATCGTCTGGCCGGCCCGCAGGACGGCGAGCAGGTCCACGTCCGGGACGGGCGCGCCGGCCGGGCCCTCGCCGGGTTCGACGCCGAACTCGGCGCGCAGGTCGGCGACCTTGCGTTCGGCGCCCCACCGCCGGTACCGCCCGGCCGCGTCGGCCAGCAGCAGCCGCGCGGTGTGGGTGACGCCGTGGGCCAGCAGCAGCCGCCCGTGGCGTTCGGCGATGACGGCCTGGTGCCACGGCCGGCGGCGGTCGTCGGCGGCCCGCTGCGCGGCGTCGTACTCGCGGACCGCGGTGGTCAGGTCGCCGGCCTGCCGGGCCTGTTCGGCGCGCAGCCATGGCAGCAGGTGCCCGAATTCGGTGGGGTTGTCGGCGGCCCGCTGGTCCAGCCAGTCCCGGTGGGCGGCGAACTCGGGCGAGCCGGCCCGGCCCGCCATCGCCAGGGCGAGCGCCCGGACCAGATGCGCCGGTACGACGGTGGCCAGGCTGTTCACCGACGGGATCAGGTCGGCGGCCCCGGCCGCGTGCCGGAACAGGGCCGGCTCGTCACCGAGGATCAGTGCCGCCACGGCCCGCATCACGTGATCGCCGAAGACGGTCGTCCCGCCGTCGCCGGTGAGCGCCGACTCGTCGAAGTCGTCCCGATCGCCGGCCAGGATGGCGCCGAGCTGCCGGTGCACCTCCAGGTTGCGCCGGCCGGGCTCGTTGCCGGTGTCCGCGGCGAAGGCCAGGCCCCGGTCGGTCTCGGCCCGGTATCCGGCCAGGTCGTCGCCGTACTCCAGCAGCAGCGGGACACTGCCCGGGACGGTGAATCCGGCGCTGGTCGGGTCCCCGGCGGCGGTCAGGCTCTCGTGCACGGCCCGCGCGGCGGCGACCGCCTCGGGGAACGGTTCGGTGAACGGCGCCGCGCTCACCGTGTGCAGGAACCGGGTGTACGACAGGTCCGGCTCGGTTCCGAGGATCTCGGTGAACCGCATCAGCCGCCGCAGGATGGTGTCGCCGGTGGCGTAGTCGCCGTGCCCGGCCAGCACGAAGTTGACGTGCGCGAGGGCGCCGGCCAGCCCGGCCGCCGGCCCCTCCGAGATCCACAGCCGGACGGCCAGCCGGATCAGCCACGGGGCCAGTGGATCGCCGCCCAGGAACGCGGCCTGTACCGACCGGGCGAGCACCCGCCCGACGGCGTCCCGCAGCGGTCCCGCGTCGCCGGCCCGGCGGGCGTCCTCCTCGGCGCTGCCGGTGGCCGCCCAGCGGATCAGCTCCTCGGACAGCCGCCGCGGTTCGGGGTCCGGTGGCGGCCCGTCCGGGATGGTGAGTCCCTGGCCGGTGAGCGCGTCCCGGCCGGTGGCGAGCGCCTCGGCGAAGAGGTTCCGGCGGATCAGATCCGCCATCCGCTGGTCGTCGGCGGCCAGCCGGTGCGCGGTCTCAGCGTGATCCATGCGGGCTCCTTCGTCGGACCATCCCTCCTTTGGATCGGCCGGTCGGTGCCGGCTCATTAGAAAGTTCTGGTCAACGATCCGTGTCGATGGTATTAAATCTCTAACGTCTTGTGGGAGCGCTCCCAGAAAGCAGGGTGACAGATGCGCCGCGTCCGCCTGTTCAAATTCGTGATCGCCGTGGTGGCGATGACCGTCGGAGCGGCGGTGTGGACGGCCGGGCCGGCGTCGGCGGCCGCCGGATCGGCGGCCTCGGTCGCCACCGGCTACTCGCACACCTGCTCGGTCACCGCCGCGGGCGCGCTCTGGTGCTGGGGTGGCAACGGCCGTGGCCAGGTCGGCGACGGGACCACCACGAGCCGGACCGCGCCGGTCCGGGTCGGCACCGCCACCGACTGGACCACACTGGAGGCCGGCACCTCGTACACCTGCGGCCTGCGCACCGGTGGCGCGCTCTGGTGCTGGGGCGCCAACACCCGCGGCCAGCTCGGCGACGGCACCACCACGAACCGCAGCGCGCCGGTCCGGGTCGGCACCGCCACCTGGAGCACGGTCAGCGCCAACGACGCGCACACCTGCGCGGTCCGCACCGACGGCACCCTGTGGTGCTGGGGCTTCAACCGGCTCGGCCAGCTCGGCGTCTCACCCGACGTGGTCTACCAGGCCACCACTCCGCGACAGGTCGGCACGGCCAGCACCTGGAAGAGCGTCACCACCGGGTACGCCCACACCTGCGCCACCCGCACCGACGACACCCTGTGGTGCTGGGGTGACAGCACCTCCGGCCAGCTCGGCCTCGGCATCCTCAGCTACCGCACCGCGCCCGAGCAGGTCGGCACCGCGACGTGGGCGAGCGTGACCGCCGGGTACACCTTCACGTGCGGTACCCGTACCGACGGCACCCTGTGGTGCTGGGGTGAGAACGGCTACGGCCAGCTCGGTGCGGCCGGCGCCTACCAGACCACTCCGGTGCAGGTCGGCTCGGTGGCCACCTGGGCCCGGACGGCGGCCGGTGACAACACGGCGTGCGCCACCCGTACCGACGGCTCGCTCTGGTGCTGGGGCAACAACATGGCCGGCCAGCTGGGCGACGGCACGACCACCAACCGGTTCGCCCCGACCCGGGTCGGCACCGCCACCACGTGGTCGGCGGAGTTCGCGCTCAGCTATCACACGTGCGGGGTGCGTACCGACGCCTCGCTCTGGTGCTGGGGCAACAACGGCACCGCCCAGCTCGGTGACGGCACCACCGTCAACCGGTCCGCTCCGGCCGTGGTGACCATCCCGGCTTGACGCTGAGTGATCGACCGCCCGCCGTCCGGTTGACGGCGGGCGGTTTTCTTGCGGTAGGGATACTCAGTATGCATACTGCGTATCCATGTCCATTCGTAACAGCCTGCTCGCTCTTCTGGAGCGCGGGCCGATGCACGGCTACCAGCTGCGGGTAGCGTTCGAGGAGAGCGTCGGGGGGACCTGGTCGCTCAACATCGGGCAGGTCTACACCACACTCGCCCGGCTGGAGCGGGACGAGCTCGTCGCGCCGTTGCCGGAGAGCGAGGGGCAGCGGCCGTACGAGATCACCGACCGTGGCCGTGCCGAGCTGGCCCGCTGGTTCGCCACCCCGATCGAGCGCAGCGACCGGCCCCGCGACGAGCTGGCGATCAAACTGGCCCTGGCGATGACCACCCCGGGCGTCGACCTGACCGCGGTGGTGCAGACCCAGCGGGTGGCCGGGATCCGGGCGCTGCAGGAGTACACCAGGCTCAAGGCACACGGCTCCGGTGACCCGGACGACCTGTCCTGGCTGCTCGTCCTGGAAGCGATGATCTTCCAGTGCGAGGCGGAGATCCGCTGGCTGGACTTCTGCGAGTCGACGATCCTGCGGAAGCGGACGGCGCGCCCGGTGACCCGGGTCGACGTGCACGAGGAGACCGGGGCATGACGGTGCTGGAGTTCCGCGGCGTGCACCGTACCCACGGCGGCGGTGAGGCGACCGTGCACGCGCTGCGTGGTGTCAGCCTCAGCGTGCGGCCGGGCGAACTGGTCGCGGTGATGGGCCCGTCAGGGTCGGGCAAGTCGACACTGCTCAACCTGGCCGGCGGCCTGGACCTGCCGACCGACGGTGAGGTGCTGGTCGAGGGGGCCGCCCTGGAGTCGCTGTCGCACCGCCGGCTGGCCGAGGTCCGGCGGCGCACCATCGGATACGTCTTCCAGGACTTCAACCTGCTGCCCAGCCTGACCGCCGTGGAGAACGTCGCCCTGCCGCTGGAACTGGACGGCTGGAGCATCCGCGAGTCCCGGCGGGCCGCGCTCGCCTCCCTCGGTGACGTCGGCCTCGCCGAGCTGGCCCGGCGGTTCCCGGACGAGATGTCCGGCGGCCAGCAGCAGCGGGTGGCGATCGCCCGCGCGCTGGTCGGCGAACGGCGCCTGGTGCTGGCCGACGAGCCGACCGGCGCCCTCGACTCGCAGACCGGCGAGATGGTGCTGCGGGTGCTGCGCGACCGGGTGGACGCCGGCGCGGCCGGGCTGCTGGTCACCCACGAGGCCCGGCACGCCGGCTGGGCGGACCGGGTGATCTTCCTGCGGGACGGTTCGCTGATCGACACGTCCGGCCCGCTCGGCACCGCCGCCGACCTGCTGGAGCCGACGTCGTGAGGCTGCCGCTGGTGAGCTCGTGGCGGACCGCGCTGCGGGTGGCCCGCCGCGAGATGGCCCGGGCCAAGGGGCGGTCCGCGCTGGTGGTGGCGATGATCGCGGTACCGGTCAGCGGACTCGGGTACGCCGCCGCCTCGTACGACATGTTCACCCTGACCCCGGCCGAGCAGGCCTCCCGGATGTTCGGCGCTGCCGACGCGATCGTCACCCCGGTGACGGGCGAGCCGATCGTGCAGGACGTGACCGGCACCGGCTGGCGGCTGGCCCGGGACGGCAACTCCGCGGAGTTCAACGGCCTGACCGAGCGCCAGGTGCTCGCCGAACTGCCGGACGGCAGCCGCCTCGTGCCGGTCCACCGGAAGGGACTGCCCCTGCTGACCACCACCGGCGGGCTGGTCGACGCCGACGTGCTGGAGATGGACCTGACCGATCCGATCCACCGGGGCGACATCGAGCTGCCGGCCGGCCGGGCACCCGCCGCGCCGGGCGAGGTGGCGATGTCGGAAGCCGCCCGGGAACGGTTCGGGGACACCATCCGGACCCCGGACGGCAGCCGTACGTGGACCGCGGTCGGCACCGTGGAGGATCCAGCCGATCTGGGCGAGGTGCTGGTGTTCGCGCCGGGCGGACTGCCCGCCGTCGAGGGGTACCAGGCGGGGGAGTGGCTGGTGGACAGTCCGGATCCGATCCTCTGGGACGATGTGCGGCACCTCAATCGGTCCGGGATCCGGGTGCAGTCGCGGGCCGTGATCCTCGATCCGCCGGAGGCCGCCGAGGTGTGGATCACGGATGAGGGAACGACCGTTCTGTCCCTCGTACCGGTGATCGTGGGCCTGGCGGTTCTGGAGATCATCCTGCTGGCCGGGCCGGCCTTCGCGGTCGGCGCCCGCCGCCGGCAACGCTCCCTGGCCCTGGTCGCGGCCAACGGCGGCACCCGGGCCCACCTGCGCCGCATCGTGCTCGCCGACGGTGTGCTGCTCGGGCTGGCCGGCGCCGCCATCGGCCTGGTGCTGGCCCTGCTGCTGGCCGTGGTGGGCCGGCCGCTGGCCGAGGAGCTGATCGTCGGTGCGCGGGCCGGAGGCATCCGGTTCAGCCCGACGATGCTCACCGGCATCGTGGTACTGGCGATGATCACCGGACTGCTGGCGGCGGCGGTGCCCGCGTTCACCGCCGCCCGCGCCGACGTGGTCACCGCGCTGACCGGCCGCCGCGGGGTGGTCCGGTCCAAACGCCGCTGGGTGATCGCCGGACTGGTGCTCGCCGCGGCCGGAGCCGGGATCAGCGTCCTCGGCGTCCGGATGATCGACGTGCCGGTGATCGCCGGTGGACTGGCGATCGTCCAGATCGGCCTGGTGCTGTGCACCCCCGCCCTGGTCGGTCTGGTGGCCCGGCTCGGCGGGAAACTGCCGCCGGCACCCCGGATCGCACTGCGCGACACCGCCCGCAACCGCGCCTCGGCCGCCCCGGCGGTCGCCGCGGTGATGGCCGCCGTCGCCGGGACCGTCACCGTCGGCGTCTACCTGACCAGCACGTACGACAGGTCGGTGGAGAGTTACCGGCCGGCGCTCCCGCTCGGCTACGTGGGGGCGAACTACGGCATCGGCAGTGACACCTACACCCCGGACACCCCGGAGAAGGCCCGTGCCGCGGTCGCCGGCGCGCTTCCGGGCGCCACCTTGACCGACATCTCCGAGACCGTCTGCCGGTACGACCGGACCTCCACCGGCTGCATGCTCGTCCCGGTCCGTACCCCCGCGCAGACCTGCCCCGGCGACAACGCCGAACCGGACGGCCCGGCCGAGGTCGCGGCACTGCGCGAGGACCCGCGGTGCGCCGGATCGCACATGAGCGAGCAGGCCTACCCGATCTTCCACTCGGTGGTCGGCGGCCGGGACACCGTCGCCGCGTTCTCCGGCGCCACCGGCGACAGCCTGACCGCGGCGGCCGCCGTCCTGGACCGGGGCGGAGTGCTTGTCGACGACCCGTTCCTGATCGAGGGCGGCCAGGTGACCGTGGTGATCAGCGATCCGGAGACGACGTCGGAGCGCACCCTGACCGTGCCCGGCGGCCTGATGCCCGGCGGGCACGCCACCACCGTGCTGTCCCCGGAACTGGCCACCGCGGCCGGCTTCGACGTGGCGGTCACCGGTGTGGTCGCCGCCACCACCGAGGCCCCGCCGGTGCAGTCGGTGGACCGGCTCAACGCGGCACTCGCCGCGGCCGGCGGCCGGATCGCCTACGTCGAGGCCGGCGCCGCCGTCGAGGAGGGGCCGATGCTGTACGTGCTGGCCGCCGCCTCCGCGCTGATCACCCTGGGCGCGGCCGCGGTGGCCACCGGGCTGGCCGCCGCCGACGGGCGGGCCGACCTGTCCACACTCGCCGCGATCGGCGCGTCCCCCGGCATCCGGCGGCTGCTGTCGATCAGCCAGTCCGGGGTGATCGCCGGGCTCGGCTCGATCCTGGGCATCGCGGCCGGCCTCGGTTCCGGTCTGGCGGTGCTGGCGGCGACCAACCTGAGCCGTGCCACCGTGTGGCCGGCGCCGGTGCCGTACCCGTTGTCCGTACCGTGGCTGAATCTGCTGTTGATCCTGGTCGTGCCGCTGGTGGCGATGCTGGGAGCGGGACTGCTGACCCGGGCCCGGCTGCCGAGCGAACGCCGCCGCCCGACCTGACCCGCCATGCCGGGCCGCCCGCCGGGATCCGTCCCGGCGGGCGGCCCGCTGGACCGCTGGAGCGAAGTGACATTGATCTACGGTTGGAATAGGGCGCGCCACAGTACCGTGACGGCGTGCCCACCAAAACAGACCTGACCAGTGCCGACCTCAGCGAGATCCGGCAGTCCGCCCTCGGTGCCGCCGACCCGCTGGGCGTGGCCGCCGATCTCGCCGCCGCCGCCGAGAACGGGCAGCTGGCCGACCCGCGGGATGCCGGTCACGCGTTCACCCTGGCCGCCGAGATCGCCGAGAGCCGTTCCAAGCTCGACGCCGCGCTGCGCTACGCCGACCAGTCCGTGGCCGCCTACGGGGACCGCGACGACAGCGGCGCCACCGCCGCGCACGCCGTGCGCGCCCGCATCCTGTTCCGGGTCGGCCGGGGCGACGAGGCCCTCGCCGAGCTGGACCCGCTGCGCCCGGCCCTGACCCGGCACTCGGACGCCGCCGCCTACATCGGCGCCGCCCTGGCCGCCGGTGGGCGCAACCGTCTCGCCGAGGAGTGGCTGACCGAGGCGGTGCAGACCGTCCTCGGTGAGCGGGCCGCGGCCGGCCAGACCGCCGACCCGGTCAGCGCCGACGACGCCGGCCTGCTGTTCTTCCTGCTCCAGCAGCGGCACCGCACCCGGCACACCCTCGGGCTGTCGCACGACACCCACGACAACCTGGCCGACCGGCTGGAGACCCGGCTGGCGCGCACCCCGGCCGCCGTCGCCGAGGACGACCTGCTCTTCTGGCCGGAGGCCGAGTTCGCCACGGTCGTCACCCGGTGGCCGTCGCTGACCGAGGCGTACGGCACGACCTGGGACGAGCACCGCGCTCAGCTGGAGACCCGCCTGACCCGTCGCGGCGGCACCCCGGTGCTGCTGTCCGGCAAGGCCGACGACCTGGCCCGGTTCGCCGGCATCGGTGGGCCGGTCGACACCAACGCCCGGAACGGGTACGCCCGCAGCCTGGCCGCCGGCGCCGGGGTGCTCACGTGGCCGCCGTCGCGTAACGAGGCCTGCTGGTGCGGGTCCGGCGGTAAGTACAAGAAGTGCTGCCTGCCCCGGTCCCGCTGAGCCTATTTCTCGGCCGGCGTGTGGGCGACCAGGGCGCTGGCGTGACCGTGGCCGGTCTTCAGCCAGGTGACCAGTTCGCCGTGCCGAATCGCTCCCGCCAACGGCCGATCGGGTGGCCGTACTTCTTCTCGATCGAGGGGAAGTAGCTGGCGGGACCTTTCCCGGGCTCGATCATGATCGGCAGGCTAGCAGCGTGGCATGAATGAGGGGTGG
>NZ_JBNZCE010000062.1:0-21831 GCF_050589265.1 Actinoplanes sp. G11-F43 | reverse complement strand
CCCCCCCCCCCCCCCCACCCCTCATTCGTTCAGCCTGATGTCACAGCGGCGGCCGGGGCGTGGTCACCGGGGTGAGCGGCTCGGTCACCTCCGGCCGGGGGGTGGGCGTGGGCTTCGAGGACGGCGCCGGGGTCGGCGCGGGCTTCACCGAGGACGCCGGGGTGGGCGTCGACTTCACCGGCGGCGCCGGGTCCGGGGTGGGCCGGGCCGACTCGGCGGTCGCGTGCAGCTTGGCGTTCACCTTGTCCGTACCGGTGCCGATCAGGGCCTTCGCCTTCTCCTGCGCCTCCACCACCCGCGGGTGGCCGGCCGCCTTCCGGGCCGAGGCGGCGATGCTCTCGTACTTCTCGCGGCCCGCCCGGCTGCCCAGCACGTAGCCCACGGCGACACCGGCGGCCAGCTTGAGGATTCCCATGAACGGTCACTCCGATCGGTCGAAATTCTGATGCCTCGCCGGAGATGAGTTGCCCGTCCGGGCGGTTCCGAAACCGGTGTCAGCTCTCCGGGTGGTTCGGCGGCCGGCACCCCCGATCGTGAAAAGTAGTCACGTATCGACATTAATGATTGTTCAGGTTTGATTTCCGGCCCGCGGAACCGCCTGGCTGTGTAGACGTTCATAAAGCCCTTTGGGAGCGATTCCACAGGGTTGCCGACGGTTCGATATTTAATATGGCGAAACATGGCGACAGTTTGTCCGGGGTCGATGGGGATATTGCCTGCGTCGACCGATTCCCGATGAAGTGAAGGAGACAAGCGTGATCGTCAAGAGAGTGGCAGCCATCGCCTCCGCCACGGCCCTCGCCGGCACCGCCGTGCTGTCCGGAGCCACCCCCGCGTCCGCCGCCGTCGAGCCGTGCGTGCAGAAGGTCGCGGTCGTCAACAACGGCGGCTTCGTGATGAACTTCCAGCTCACCACCCGGGACGGCCAGCTCTCCGCGCCGACCGACGACTACCCGATCAACCAGTGGCGCCTGGTCGACCTGGCCTCCACCCCGTTCGCCGAGGGTGTCGACGTGCGCCCGCTGGTGCACGCCCAGGCCGGTGCGGACGTGCTCGGCAACGTCTTCGTGTCGTACTGCGCCAACGGCCAGACCGCGACCTACACCGCCGGCGGCACCACGCTCAACTACTCGGTCACCCTGCTGACCTGACCCTCCTGACCCGTCCACCGGGCCCCGTCTCACACCGGAGACGGGGCCCGGAGTCCTGCCGGGCAGGGCCGGAGGGCCCACCGGAACGCTCGGGAAAAGGACTTTGGACCCGTACCTCTCGGCCCTGCCGCCGAACCGCCGCGGACGGAAACATTACTGGCGAAGCGAACAGCCGCCAGGCCCGGGAGACATCCTCTCACCTGCTCGGACAGGCCGGTCGCCGGATCCACCCCCCTTGTTTGAGGAGCCATGATGAACGCCGCGGCCAAGCCCATTCGCCTGATCTCGATCCTTCTGATGCTCGCCGGACTGGTCATGCTGGCCGCCGGAGCGACCACCTGGTTCACCGTCCAGTCCCAGCTCGCCGACGAGCGGATCACCGTCTCCGAGGACGCCGAGTGGTTCGCCGGCGAGAAGATCGACGGACCCCTCACCGCGTACGCCGAAGCCCAGGTCATCGAGAAGCACGCCCTCGAGGCGAGCGGTGGCAAGACCTACGCCGAGCTCGACCGCGAGGACCCGGTCCGGACCACCGTGATGAACGGCTCCTTCCTCCGCGCCTCGCTCTTCACCTCGGTCGTCTCCTTCGGTATCGCCTTCATGGTGATGGGCCTGTCGATCGTGGTCGCCCTGACCGGCTACTCGCTCTTCCTGGTCTCCCGCAACCTGGCCGAGACCCCGGCCGAGGCCCCGGCCACCGCGAACTGAACTCCCCGCCCCCCACAAAAAGGAACGGCGCCCGGCATGAGCCGGGCGCCGTTGCCGTGCGGGACGAGGCCCGTTGCCGTGCGGCGGGAACGACGCGGGCCGGGGAAGAAGGCGGTCAGGGCAGGCGGGCGAAGGTGCAGCCGGGGCCGTCGACGACCAGCTCGGTGTCCGGGGCGGACAGGGTCAGCACCTGGGTCGGCCGGTCCACCCCGTCCCGGTCCAGGACCGCGCCCGAGCCGTCGCGCTGGATCCACCGGCAGGAGGCGACCGCGTCCCCCGCCGAGTAGCGCCCGAGAGCCACGTCCCGCCCCACCACGTAGCTGCCGGCGCCGAACGACTCGGCCGGCGTCGCGGCCGGCACCGGGGCCACGAACTCCAGCTCCGGGGTCTCCGGCTCGCCGGCCGCCGAGGTGCACGCGGACAGCAGCGCGACAGTGAGAGCCGCGGCGCCGACGATCTTCCCACCCGTCATCGGCCCATCATCTCCCGCGCGGGCAAGGCCCCGGCAAACCGGATGGCAGCCAAGATCGATCTCGATATCGTACGCGGTCATGATGCTCAAACTGCTGGGGCGGATCATCCTGTGGGGCCTCGGCGTGCTGACGCTCGGCGTGGTCGCCGACCTCGTCATGGACCCCTGGACGGCGGCGATCTGCCTGATCGTCTTCGCGGTCGGCCAAGCCTTCTGGATCTTCGAGTGGAATCGCGACCAGGAGATCGAGTCGGCCCGGCTCTTCGAGGAGATCAACAGCCGGACACCACCGCCGCCCCCACCGGTCCGGCACGACATCGCCGGGTACCAGCGGCTCGTCGACGAGGCGCGGGATCTGGACGAGACGGCCGCCGACGGGCTCCTCGCCCTGATCAGCGGATCGGCCGAGCTGCTGGACGGGCTCCTCTTCCACGCCCGGCGGCGGGAGATCCACGGTCTGCCCGAGGTCGGCGACCACCCGCTGAGCTGGGTGCTGGCCAGCCTGAACCCGGACGGGCGGGTGCGGGAGGCGGCGGTCACCGCGATGGCCGCGAAGCCGCGCGCGGAGTTCGTCCCGTTCCTGGTGGAGCGGGCCGTCGAGTGGGTGGGCGCGGTGCGGCGGGCCGCCCTGGCGGCGCTGCGGACGAGTGCCGGCCACGAGGCGGCCGCCGGCCACGAGGCCGCCGTCCGGTCGTACGCCCGGGTGGCCGGCCGCCGGCACGCCGGTGAACTGGCCGCATTGCTCGGCATCGCCCCCGTCCGAGGTGACTGACCGGCCCGGTGCTCATCGGCTTAGCCCCGGTCCGGGGCGACTGACCGGCCCGGTGCTCATCGGCTTAGCCCCGGTCCGGGGCGACTGACCGGCCCGGTGCTCATCGGCTTAGCCCCGGTCCGGGGTGACTGACCGGCCCGGTGCTCATCGGCTTAGCCCCGGTCCGGGGTGACTGACCGGCCCGGTGCTCAGAGGACGAACAGCTCGGCCCAGCCGAGTACGTCCAAGGTCCGGCGGATGTGCGCCCGGGTCCCGTGCAGGTGCATGCAGCGGCCGGTGGACCGGAGCCGGATCGCGGTGGCGGCCAGCGCGCGGGCGCCCGGCACGTCGGGGAAGGTGAGGTCGTGCAGGTCGACGACGACGCCGCCGGCGGTGTCGAGCAGGAGTTCGAGGGCCAGTTCGGCGCTGGGCAGGGTGGCCACGTCCACTTCGCCGCGCAGATGGAGCCCGGTGGTCTGGTCTGTGCGGTTATCTCCCACTGCCATTCCGGTGCCATGTCGCCTTCCCGGCGTCGGGCCCTCGGCTCGCGTGGTGATCTGCGGCTCGATTCGAGCCGCAGATCACCACACGGTCTGGCCTCGGTCCGCGAGTGCAGGGAAGCCGGGTGCGGATGCTCACCGGCGACAACTTCGCCACCATCGTCGCCGCGGTCCGGGAAGGCCGGGGCGTCTTCGCGAACATCGTCGGCTTCACCCGGTTCCAGGTGGCCGGGCTGCGCGGCTCCGGCATCCACTTCGCCGAGATCTCCGAGACTCCGCCGCCGGCCCTACCCCACGCGACTTGCCGCGAGCAGCCGGCGGGTGAGACGGCCGAGCAGCCAGGCGCGGATCCGGGCGGTCACCCGGTTCGACGGGACGAAGAACTGCGCCTTCAGGTACGCCAGAGCCTGATGCCCGCGGACCAGAGGGCGCATGCTCCGCTCGTACACAGCAAGCGCTCGGGAAAGGTCCTCCGGGTGTGCGGTGAGCGCGTCGCCCAGAGCGACCGCCCCGATCATGCCGGCACCCGCGCCCATCCCGGAGTAGAGAGTCAGACACCACGCGGCGTCCCCGGCCAGCAGGTCCAGCGGATCACCACGGAACTGCGCGTCGACGTCCCGGGCGCGGAACGCGAACAGGCCGGTCGGCGCCCGATCCCGGAACGGGGAGATCCACAGGGCCCGTCCGGGCTCGGCCAGGATCAGCTGCTCGCCGTCCTCGAACCCGGGCACCTGGCCGTCGAGCTCGAACGCGCACACGATCGCGTTCATCGACCGCAGAAAAACCCGATGCGGACCGAACACCAGCCGCCGTACGGTCGACCGCAGCCCGTCGGCGCCCACCACCAGATCAAAACGTTCCTCGTACGAACGCCCGGCCACCCGGTCGTGCAACGTCACCAGGCCGTCCTCAGCGACCGTCTCCGGAGTCGTGCCGAACCGCACCTCGATCCGCCCGTCCACCCGCTCCCAGAGCGCCGCCTCGATGTCGCCGCGCATCACACTCTCCGGATGCCCCGGCTGATCGGAGAACCCGGCACTACGACGGCGCCCACCGGCCGGATCCAGCGCCCAGGTGCGGTGCGCGTCCGGGGTACGCAGGTGCATCCGGCCCAGCACACCCAGCCGTTCCGCGGCCTCCTTGCCCGAGGTGAACAGCCCGGCGAAGTAGCCGCCGGTCCGCCGGGCGGTGTCACGTTCCACGATCACCGGTTCCCAGCCGGCGTCCGCCAGCCGCACCGCCACGGCCATCCCGGAGATACCCAGCCCCACCACCAGGACCCGTCTCATCGGCCGGCCCCGCTCTTCTGATCTGGTGCGAGCAGCAGGACCGACAGCAGCAGCGGGACACTGAGCCCCACCATGTTGCCGATCGCGTGCCCGATGGAGAAGACGTCCAGATGCAGGACGTGCCAGATCCAATGCTCGACGTTGAAGATCAGCCAAGCGCCACCGGTCACCCGCAGCAGGGTGACCGTCGGGGTACGGAAAGTCAGCACACTGAGCACGGCCAGCGCCAGATAGAGGCCGCCGACATCACGGACCAGATGCTCGTTGTACGGGCCGAGCAGCGACACCCAGTTCCAGCCCGGGGCGGGGAAATCCCGGTGGAACGAGACGGGGAAGGCCGCCGCCCAAGTGCCGACGACTGTCGCCAGCACCGCCAGCAGCAGGACACAGACACGTTTCTTGTCGAGGGTCATACCCCCAGGACGATCAGCCTCCGCCGGACGTGACAGCAGCCGGCCGGGTGGGCATCCGGAGCCCGCTCACCGCCGCGACGATCATCCCCACGTGCGCCCAGAAGACCGCGTTCAGCACCGCCGAGACCGGATCCCACTGACCCTGCCACGCCTCCCGGAACGCTTGCCCCAGCGTGTCGCCGAAGCCGCCGGCCCACGGCATCGGAAACCCCACCCCGACCGTCCACACCACGTCGCAGCAGGTGTGCCACATCGGCGCCGCCATGCCGCCGACCAGCCCGGCCACACCGGCGACCCAGCCGGCCCTCGACGTGCGGGGCCGTCGCCGGGCCCGGGCGATCATCAGCACACCACCGGAGATCACCACGACCGCGAACACGGCCAGGTTCCACTCCGGCTCGAACTCGCCGGCCGTCTTGCCACCCACGAACAGACCCAGCCCGGCACTGCCGAGACCGGCCAGCCCCCACGCCCACGGCGCGAACCGATCGATACTCACCGACAGATCGTGGCACGGCCCCGCCACCGGCGAAGGCGTCACGGTGGACAACACCCGGGTGTCGACCAGAAACTGGAACGAACGTTCTTTCTCGCGGAAAGCCAGCAGCCCGGTGGTTGGAACGAACGTTCCTTCTTGCGGAAAACCGGCAGCTGGAACGAACGTTCTTTCTCGCGAGAGGCTGGCAGGGGGAACGAACGTTCTTTCTCGCGGGAGGCTGGTAGTCCGATGGTTAGAACGAACGTTCTTTCTCGCGAGAGGATGGCAGTGGAACGAACGTTCTTTCTCGTGGAAGTGGAAAAGGGCGGCTGGCTCTCGCGGCCTGACAAACTTGGTCGGCTAACCGTTCCTTGCTGCTTGACGTCGGTCCGCTTCTGGACGTTTATCGCGCAATTTCCCGTCCGCGCGCGGTTTGAAGGACGACCACTGTGTGGGGATTCCGTGCGGGTCCATGCCGCACTTCAGGTAACTCCTTGCCTCTTCGAACAACCCTTGCCTGGGGAGACTTTTTGGCTGCGATCTTGGAGAATTTGCCCACTGAAAAGCGCCTTCTTCTCGGCCATCTAACCTCATGCGGGTCAATTCCCCACGTGGACGACCCCAAATTTGCGATCTTGGTAGATTTTCCACCGAAATCGGTGGTAAATCTACCAAGATCTGCCAGGGCGGAGAACTTGTGTTGGGCATTGGCGGCAAATCGGGCAGCGGTCAAAGGGGGGTCCCGAAACGAAGGCTCGAAATGGTGGTAAATCCTCCAAGGTCGGCCGGGTAAGGGAATTCGTGGGGGAATCGGCAGTGGGTGGGCAGGTCGCCGAGGAGAAAGATTAATTTGGTGAGAGATCGGGCTGAGGCTCTTGCCGAGGAGAGCGACCGTGTCCGGGTCGGCGGTCGAGAGGGGAGGCTATTGGCGACCGCGACCGCGACCGCGACCGCGACCGCGACCGCGACCGCGACCGCGACCGCGACCGCGACCGCGACCGCGACTGGGGGTGGCGATGGCGGGTTACCGCTATTGATGACGGGCGGGGTGTGAGTGATCTATCGGGCGGGGTGTGGGTGATCTATAGGGTGGAGGGATGGGCACCTGGGGGAGCGGGAACTTCGACAGCGACACGGCCGCCGATCATCTGGCGGAGGTGACCGGGCGGCTGGTCAGTGAGGTCGAGGAGGCGATGGCCGGTGATCCGGTCGAGCTGGAGGCGGACGAATACTGGGGTACCGCCGTCCCCTGCAATCTGGAGCTGCTCACCCTGCTGGCCGGGCGTGACTGGGTCGGTGTCTCGCTGCCCGAGGTGGCGACGGTCGAGGGGTGGAAGGCCACCTACCTGGCGGCGTGGGACCCCAGCATCGATGAGCTGGGGCCCTCACCGGAGTTCAAGGCCGAGCGGCGGGCCGTCCTGGAGCGCACCTTCGACCAGCTGATCGAGGCGATCCGCAGCAAGTAGCGCCAAGAGCAGCCAAGTAGAGCCAAGAGCAGCCAAGTAGCGCCAAGTAGAGCCAAGAGGAAGCCCCGAAACGGGCTCAGGCCTTCCGCTGCATGCTGGACCGGGCCGGGTTGCCCTGGTCTGCGGCCTTCGGGTCCTTCTCGCCCTGCTTGGCGCGCACACCGGCCACGATCTTGTCGCCGAGTTCCTTGTCGACGTGGTGCCAGTAGTCGAAGGCGCGTTGCAGGATGGGTTCGCTGACGCCGTTGAGCAGGTGGCCGACGATGTTGTCGACGAGGCGGGCGCGGGCGCCGTCGTCGAGGACCTCGCGGACCATGGTGCCGGCCTGGCCCCAGTCGTCGTCCTCGGCGTGCGGGGTGTACGCCGAGCGGACCATGTCACCGTCGGAGTACCAGGTGCCGCCGTCGTCAGTCAGGGACGGGTCGGCTTTGGGCCCACCGTACGAGTTGGGCGCGTACACCGGATCGGTGACGTTCTGGACGCGCATGGCGCCGTCCTTGGAGTAGCTGTGCACCGGCACTTTCGGGGTGTTGACCGGGATCTGCCGGTAGTTGACGCCGAGCCGGGCCCGGTGTGCGTCGGAGTAGCTGAATCCGCGGGCGAGCAGCATCTTGTCCGGGGAGAGCCCGGTGCCGGCGACGGTGTTGTTGGGTTCGAACGCCAGCTGTTCCATCTCGGTGTGGTAGTCGGTGACGTTGCGGTCGAGGGTGAGCCGGCCGACCTCGTGCAGCGGGTAGTCGCCGTGCGGCCACACCTTGGTCAGGTCGAACGGGTTGAACCGGTAGTTGCGGGCCTCCTCGAACGGCATGACCTGCACGTGCAGGGTCCAGCTGGGGTGCTTCCCGTCGCGGATGTGTTCGAACAGGTCCCGCTGGTGGTAGTCGGTGTCGGCGGAGGCCATCTGGTCGGCTTCGTCCTGGGTGAGGTGCTGGATGCCCTGATCGGTCTTGAAGTGGTATTTGACCCAGAACTTCGCGCCGGCCGCGTTGATCCACATGTAGGTGTGGCTGCCGTACCCGTTCATGTGCCGCCAGGTGCGCGGGATGCCCCGGTCGCCCATCAGCCAGGTGACCTGGTGCGCGGATTCCGGTGACAGGGTCCAGAAGTCCCACTGCATGTCGTGGTCGCGCAGGTTGTTGTCGGAGCGGCGCTTCTGGGAGCGGATGAAGTGCTGGAACTTCATCGGGTCGCGGATGAAGAAGACCGGGGTGTTGTTGCCGACGATGTCCAGGTTGCCCTCGCGGGTGTAGAGCTTGACCGCGAAGCCGCGCGGGTCGCGCCAGGTGTCGGGGGAGCCGCGTTCGCCGGCGACGGTGGAGAACCGGACTACGGCCTCGGTCGTCTCGCCGGGGGCGAAGACGGCGGCCCTGGTCCAGGCGCTGACGTCGGCGGTCACCTGGAAGGTGCCGAACGCGCCGCCGCCTTTGGCGTGTGGCTGGCGTTCCGGGATGCGTTCCCGGTTGAAGTTGGCCATCTGCTCGATCAGGTAGTGGTCCTGGAGGAGCAGTGGCCCGTCGGGCCCGACGGTGAGGGAGCGCTCGTCGCTGGCGACGGGCGCACCGGCGTCGGTGGTGGTGGGAGGTCGCTCAGATGTGGTCACGTGGAGCCAGTACCCGCGGTTTCGGAGGGCACACGTTCGGTGAGGAACCGGCGGGCCATCCGGGTGGCGGGGTGGATGCCGACGGTGGCCAGCACGATGATCCCGGCGATGATCAGCCAGCCGGCGGCGCCCCAGTTCATCGCGAGGAACGTGTAGACGGCGGGCGCCCACACCTTGCCGAGGGTGGCGGCGAACTCGGCGGAGCCCTGGTAGGCGCCCCGCTGCCGGGGGTCCATCAACTCGGCGTCGAAGGTCCAGCCGGCCGCCGACAGGTACAACTCGGCCCCGGTGACCGTGACGTGCCCGAGCCAGACCAGGGCGATGGTGATCCAGCCGACGGTGTCGTGGGTGGCCATGGTGATCAGGCAGGAGATCACGAACAGGGTGGACGAGATCCGGACCGCTTTCAGGGCGGTGGGCACGTCGTGCACGCCGCGGGCGGCGGCCATCGGCAGGAAGATGCACATCACCGTGTTGGTGCCGAACAGGAAGGCCAGCAGCACCCGTGGGGCGTCGGTCTGTTCGATCAGCCACAGCGGGATCACCACGTTGAGCAGCACCTGGTTGGTCCAGAACACTCCGGCGAAGAAAGAGGTGAGCAGCCAGCCGGGGTTGCGCAGCGGGCCGGGCCCGGGGATCTTGCGCTTGCGTTCCTCCGGGGTGCGGTTGTCGTGCGAGGCCCGTGGCAGCCGGGTGACGGCGACCGCGTTGACCAGGAAGACGACGGTGGTGAACCAGGGCAGCGCGTGCAGCACGTCGTTGGAGTGGAAGGCGAGGGCGACGCCGCCGGTCAGGGCGCCGAGGGTGAATCCCAGGTTGAGCGCGGAGTACATGTAGGCCCGGGACTTGACCCGCTCCTCGGGCGGCAGGACGTCGATGGTGTACGCCCCGTGCGCGGCCTGCCCCAGCGCGCCGATGATCTCCATGCACACGGCCATCGCGACGTAGCCGTAGAAGTCGGTGATGAACGGCCAGACCGCGAACATGGCCGCCTGCCCGGCCGCGCTGACCGCCCACATCCGTTTCGGCCCGAACCGGTCGACCAGTTTGCCCATCGGCAGCGCGGCCAGGAACGCGGCCACTCCGGCGCAGGTCAGGCCGAGGCCGACCTGGGCCGCGGACAGCCCGACGATCTGGGTGAAGAACACCGCCGACCCGGTCATGAAGGCGCCCTCACCGAGGGCGAACAGCAGTGACTGGAGGGCGAGCCGGCCGGCCAGGGGTGACGGCGGTCGGGCTTGCCGGAGGACGGTTGCGAGCATCACCCGTCAAGTCTCATGTTTGCCTTCGGTGCTGTCGTGCGAATTTCCCCGGCAGCGGATGGTGAAGGTGTGCCCCGCCCGCCCCCGGCCGCAGCCCTGGCAGGAGGCGTCCACCGGCACCGAGCGGTGGCGGTCCGCCTGGCGCGACGGGGCGGCCGGGGTGTATCAGGAGCGGTGACACCGCCTCCACTTCGAAAGAGTGGAACGGAGTGGTGATGATTCCGCCGCAAGCATTGAACGCCGTGGGACTCGCGCTGGCCAAGGCCGCCGCCTGGGGAGTGGCCCAGCTGGCCACCCGGGCGCTGGACGGCGGGTTCGACCCGGAGCTGAAACGGCTTCTCAAACTGCCGGACCGGAAGTTGTACGCCGAGATCGCCCGGGCGGAGAACACCGATGCCGCGATCCGTGAGCTGCTGGAGCGGGCGCGCCGCAGCGGCCGCCCGGTGACCGGCCGGGAGTTGTCCCGGATCCCGATCGTGGACGAGGAGATCCTGACCAGGCAGGGGCGGGCGGCCTTCGAGCGGCTGCTGCCGAAGGCGCGGGCGTTGATCTGCCCGCACCGGGCCCGGATCCTGGCGGCGGCCGACTCGCCGGTCCTCGACGTCGTCGCCACGGTGTGCGATCAGCTGACCGGCGGGGTCGCGGCCTCGGTGGTCAAGCCGCTGGCGGTGCTGGTGGTCCGGCACGGTCTTCCTGCCCTCTGCGACCGGCCGGCCACCGCGGGTTGAAGTGCCCAAAGTGGTCACTGTACGTAATGTTTCCCCATAGTTACGGGGCGCATTCTTGGTGCTCAATGTCACTTCGGCTGAGATTTTCTGGCCGGTTGGCGGTGTCGTACCGTACTCAGCGTGATCTTTTTTGACGATGCGGACACTGTTGCGGTCCAGCACGCCACGGCTTCCTCGGACCGGATCGACCTGCGCGCCGCCGCCGGCCGGATCGCAGCCACCGCCGCAGCCGCCGTCCTGATGGTCGTCGCCGTCTTCGGTGCGGTCGCGCTGACCGTCGCGTTGCTCGGGCCGTCGCTGATCAATCGATAGTCATGGACATGTGCGCCCTCTCGGGGAAGAGTGGGGCGCATGTCGACGCGACGTACCTTCCTGGTGGCGGGAGCGGCCACCGCCGCCGGTGTCGCCGCCTCCGCCCCGGTCTCGGCCGCACCGCCGGACCGTGAGCTGGACCGGATCCTGCGGGAGATCGACCCGGACCGGATCGAGGCGATCGTCCGCAAACTGGTCTCCTTCGGCACCCGGCACACGCTGTCGGCGCAGGACGACCCGGCCCGCGGCATCGGCGCGGCCCGGGACTGGATCTTCGCCGAACTGCAGCGGCACGCCGCGGCCAGTGCCGGGCGGATGACCGTCGAGCAGCAGTCGTTCATCCAGCCGGTGTCGCCACGGGTCCCGGCGCCGACCCGGATCACCAACGTGATCGCCACCCTGCGCGGCCGGACCACACCGCAGCGGGTGTACGTGGTGACCGGCCACTACGACTCCCGGGTCTCCGATGTGATGGACGCCGTCAAGGACGCTCCCGGCGCCGACGACGACGCGTCCGGTGTCGCCGTGATCATGGAACTGGCCCGGGTGCTGGCCACCCGGCAGCCGGAGTCCACACTGGTGTTCGCCGCGGTGGCCGGTGAGGAGCAGGGCCTGTACGGCTCCGACCACATGGCGCAGGCCTACCGGGACGCGGGCACCGACATCCAGGCGATGTTCAGCAACGACATCGTCGGCACCGGCAGCGGCCACGACGGCACCCGTCCCGAACCGCGGACCGTGCGGCTCTTCGTCGAGGGGGTGCCCACCGCGGAGACCACCGCCGAGGCCAACGTGCGCCGGAGCGTCGGCGGCGAGAACGACGGCCCGTCCCGGCAGCTGGGCCGGTTCGTCAAGGCGAACGAACCGGCCGGCATGAGTGTCCGGGTGGTCTGGCGCCGCGACCGCTACCTGCGCGGCAGCGACCACATCTCGTTCCTGCTGCGCGGCTACCCGGCGGCCCGGTTCACCGAGCCGAGGGAGAACTTCGACCACGAACACCAGGACGTACGGGTGGAGAACGGCGTCCAGTACGGCGATCTGCCGGAGTTCTGCGACTGGGCGTACATCGCCCGGGTGGCCCGGGTCAACGCCGCCGCGCTGTGGTCGCTCGCGCAGGCCCCCGGCACCCCGAAGGGCGTGGTCATCGACACCACCCGGCTGACCAACGACACCACCCTGCGCTGGCAGCGCGGCACCGAACCGGACCTGGCCGGCTACGAGGTGGTCTGGCGGGAGACCACCGCACCGGACTGGCAGCACACCATCCCGGCCGGCGACGTCACCACGGTCACCGTCGATCTGTCCAAGGACAACGTCTTCTTCGGCGTACGGGCGGTCGACTTCACCGGCCGGCGCAGCCCGGTCGCCGCACCCCGGCCCTCGTGACCGGTCGCGCCGGGGCGGCCGTGCGAGACTTCGCTCGTGACTGGTGACGGTACGGGCCGCAGGGCCGACGTCCTGGAGGTGCTCCGGGGCGCCGGCGAGGCGATGAGCATCACCGCCGTCGCGCAGCGGCTGAAGATCCACCCGAACACGGTGCGGTTCCACCTCGACTCGCTCGTCGAGGCCGGCCGGGTCGAGCAGGTGCACACCGCACCGTCCCGGCCGGGACGGCCCCCGCAGATGTTCCAGGCCCGCCCCGGCATGGATCCGGCCGGGCCCCGCAATTACCCGGTGCTCGCCGAGATGCTGCTGGACGGGCTGGCCGACACCGGCGATCCGGCCGCCGCCGCCCAGCGCGTCGGGCACCGCTGGGGCCTGCGCAGCGGAATGCTCCCGGCCGGGACGGCACCCGCCGAGGCCACCACCCGGCTGGCCGGGGCGCTCGACGAGATCGGCTTCGCCCCGGCCGTCGACGGCCCCGGCACCATCAGCATCCGCAACTGCCCGTTCCTCGAACTGGTCGAGACCCACGGCCGGTCGATCTGCGCCCTGCACCTGGGCTTCATGCGCGGCCTGATGGAGGGCGCCGGCAAACCGGTCGGCGTCCGGGAGTTGATCCCGTTCGAGACCCCGGACCGCTGCCGCGTCCTGACCGGGAAGCCCGGCTAGGCGGGTACGACGTCCGGGAATCTGTCGTCGTGGTGCGGCCCGGTCGTCAGGCCGGTGCCCACCGCCGAGTCGGTGGCCAGCCGGGTGGTGCTCCACACCCGGATCGGCCGGCCGGACGACGGCACCGCGTCACCGGTGACCGGCCGGATCGGTCCCCGACCAGGACGCCCGGCCCCGCCGTCGGCGGGACCGGTCAGCCGGCGGGCGGGAACTCGCCGGGCCCGGTGGGCAGGATGGTGAGCAGGACGGCGGAGTCCCGTGCGGCGAGCAGCTCGTGCCGCTCCCGGGTGATGGTCACGTGGTCGCCGGCGGTGCCGGTCCAGCTCTCGGTGGCGGACCGCAGGGTGACCTCCCCGGCCAGCACCTGCAGCGTCGCCTCGCCCGGGTTGTCGTGCTCGGCGAGTCCGTGACCGGCCGCCAGGGCGAGAACGGTCTGCCGCAGATGCCCGCCGGGCCCGCCGTGCAGGGTGTGCGCGCTGCGCCCGCCGGGTGCGGTGCGGGCCTCGGCGAGCAGGCGGCCGGTGACTTCGGTGAGCCGGGTGGTTTCCATGCGCCCAATTTATACAAGCGTCACCTGTGAAAAAGAGGTCGCAAGACCCTTTCCGCACGTGACGTCCCGCTCACGACCCGAGGGCCCGCCAGAAGTCGCAGCGGTGCACTCGGGCGACGTCCACCGGGCGGATGTCGTCCGGGGCCAGTTGCAGCGTGGTCACCCGGCCGGCCGCCGCGCGGGGCCACGGCTCGGCGCCCCGGTGGTTCGGGTCGCCGGTGCGGGCGAACGCCGTCCAGTAGCCGATCATCCGGTCGGCGAGGCGGCGCTGCGCGTCGGTGTAGCGGTCCGAGCCGATCGGCTCCCGGCCGGCCACGTCGAACAGGTTCGGCAACTCGGAGGCATGTGAGGCGCCGGCCCGGAAACCGTCCGGCAGGTCGGTGAAGGGCTGGGCGTCCTCGTCGGCGAACTCGTACTCGAAGGTGGGCACCAGCTTCGGGAACATCGCGCTCGCCGGGTCCGGCGCACAGGCCATGCTGTCGGTGAACACGTCCGCCCAGGCGATCGCGCCGTCCCCGCCGAACTCCGACACCGGATACTCGCGCAGGATCGCCGGGGCCCGGTCGCCGAACGTGCGGGTGATCAGCCCCGGGTACTCCTCCGCCGAGATCCACCAGCCGGCCACCGCGAACAGCCCGGCGGTGAGCCGCTGCTCGTGCCGGTTCGCGCCGGCCAGCACCGGCACCCGGGCGACGTCACCGGAGCGCAGCGCCTCGGCCGGGTCCCGGGGCAGGGTGGGTGTGCCGAACGCGGCGGCCCCGAAGTTCGGGTACTGCTCGTGCAGCGCCTCGGCCGGCTTCGCCCGCAGACAGGCCACGTCCGCGCAGCCCAGTGCGGTCATCGCGGCCGTGCCGGCGGCCTCGGTGGTGGCCAGGGGCTGGAAGAAGCGGTACGCCTCACTGCCGGTCGGGATGGCGTCCTTCGGCATGGCCGCCTCGCAGTCGCCGCTCTGCATGATCGCCCGGTGCACCAGGCCGGCCGCTCCGGGGGCGGTGAGCTGGGCGCACGTACCGATGGCGCCGCCGGATTCGCCGATCAGGGTGACGTTGCCGGGGTCGCCGCCGAAGGCGCGGATGTTGTCGCCGACCCAGCGCAGCGCCGCCTGCTGGTCCTGGAGACCGAACGTGCCGGAGCCGTCCAGGCCGGGCGCGCCGAAGAAGCCGAACATGCCGAGCCGGAACTCGACGGTCACCACCACCACGTCACCCTGGCGGACCATCCGGGCCGGGTCGTAGTCGGCGCCGACCCCCTCGGAGAGGCCGCCGCCGTGCAGCCACACCAGCACCGGGCGGTTCTCCGCCCCGGCCGGCGCGGTGACGTCCAGGTAGAGGCAGTCCTCGCGGGCGGCCGGCAGATCCGGGCCCTGCGCGCAGCCGGGAGCGGACACCTCGGCGGGCCGGATCCCGTCCCAGGCGGCCGGCGGCTGCGGGGCACGCCAGCGCAGGTCGCCGGTGGGCGGGGCGGCGTACGGGATTCCCCGGAACCGGGTGAGGCCGTCCTCGCGGACCCCCTGCACGGTGCCGGCGCCGGTCGGCGCGGTGGGCGCCCGGTCGTCGTCGCATCCCACCACGGTCAGGGAGGCGGCCATCAGGACGGCGAGCAGTCGGGAGACAGTCATGCCTCCAGACTTCGCCGGATCGCCGGCGCCGGAACGGTGTGCACCGGTCAGGGGAAATAGCCGATCGGTCATTGACCGGATTGACGGCCCGGCGCGGCGGGAAAACCGCCGGAGCATGACGCCCCGTGTCTGGCCACCGCCTTGGGCGGGACGGCCCGCCGCCGTCGCCGCCGTGCCGGTCTTCCTGGCCGTCGCGGCCTCACCGGCTCGGTGCCGGCCGTGCTGCCGGCGCTGTGGCTGGCCCTGGCGGCCTGGCGCTGGCCGGTGCCCGCGCTGGTCTACTACCCGGTGCTGCTCGGGCTGGTCACCGCGGCGGTGACGATCACGCCGTACGCGATGTTCGGGTCCTGGATCGTCGCCCTGCATGCCTTCGTGCTGTTCCCGGCGGGCTGGGCGTTCGTCTGGTCGGTGGCCGGCGCACTGCTGCTCACCTCGGCGCAGACCCGCGGCCCGGCACTGCCCGGCACCGAGACGATCAGCCTGCTGGCCCCGCTCGCCGTCGCGGGCTGGTTCCTGAGCCGGGAGAGCGAGGAACGCCGCCGGGCGCTCGCCGAGAACCTGCGGCTGCGCGACGACCTGGTGGCGCGGGCCCGGGAGGCCGGGGTGCGCGACGAGCGGGCCCGCGTGGCACGGGAGATCCACGATGCGGTGGCCCAGGATCTGAGCGCGGCGGTGGCGCTGCTGGAGGGGGCGGTCGCCGACGGGGTGACCGAGAGACGGGTCGCCCAGGCGCGTGATCTCACCCGGTCCGGGCTGGCCGAGACCCGCCGGTCGGTGCTGGCGCTGAGCCCCGGCCCGCTGCGGCACACCGGGCTCGCCGAGGCCCTGGACCATCTGGTCGCCGGATGGTCGGACCGGACCGGCGTGAACGGGTCGTTCCACAGCGATCCGGAGCCGTGGGCGGCCGGGCCGGAGACCGAGTCGGCGCTGTACCGGATCGCCCAGTCGGCGCTGGCCAACGTGGCCGAGCACGCCGGTGCCGGGCGGGTCCGGGTGACCCTGTCCTACCTGGACGACGAGGTGGTGCTGGACGTGCGCGACGACGGATCCGGCTTCGAGCCGGGCGGGCCGGCCCGGGGCCGCGGCTTCGGCCTGGACGGCATGCGGCGGCGGCTGCGGGAGCTGGGCGGCACCCTGGACGTGGAGAGCGAGCCGGGTGGCGGGACCGCGCTGCGGGCGGCGGTGCCGGCGCGATGATCCGGGTGCTGATCGTGGACGACCACCCGATGTTCCGGGACGGTCTGCGGCAACTGCTCGGCGGCGACGGGTTCACGGTGGTCGGCGAGGCCGCCGACGGGCGGGAGGCCCTGGCGGTGCTGGCCGCGACCGATGTCGACGTGGTGCTGATGGACCTGCGGATGCCCCGGATGGGTGGGGTGCCGGCGGTCGAGCGGATCCGGGAGACCATGCCGGGCGTACGGGTACTGGTGCTCAGCACGTACGACACCGAATCCGACGTGGTGCCCGCGATGGCCGCCGGGGCGCACGGCTACCTGCTCAAGGACGCGTCCCGGGCCGAACTGCGGGAGGCGGTGGCGGCCGTCGCCCGGGGCGAGACGGTGCTGGCGCGCAGCGCGGCCGGACGGCTCGCCGGGCACGTGGCCGCACCCGCGGCGGTGCTCAAACCGCGCGAGCTGGAGGTGCTGCGGCTGGTGGCCCGCGGCTGCACCAACCGGGAGGCGGCCCGGGAGCTGTTCGTCAGCGAGGCCACCGTCAAGGCGTACCTGCTGCGGGTCTACGACCGGCTGGGTGCCCGGGACCGGGCGTCGGCGGTGGCCGAGGGATACCGTCGCGGTCTGCTGAGCTGAGCAGCGGCGAGGATCACGGTGCCGGTCCCGGCCGTACCGGCGCAGAATGATCGTTGTGCCGCAACCTGGAGAACCACTACGGAAACTCGGCTTCCTGACCATCGGCCAGTTCGAGCGGGACGACCCGCGTGCCGGCCACGACAACACCCTCGACGTCATCGTGCTCGGCGAGCGGCTCGGGTTCGACAGCGCCTGGGTGCGCCACCGCCACCTGCAGTACGGGATCTCCTCCCCGGTGGCCGTGCTCGCCGCCGCCACCCAGCGCACCAGCCGCATCGCGCTGGGCACCGCGGTCATCCCCACCGGCTGGGAGAACCCGCTGCGCCTGGCCGAGGATCTGGCCACCGTGGACGTGCTCTCCGGCGGCCGCCTGAACCCCGGGATCAGCGTCGGCCCACCGATGAACTGGGAGTACGTCAAGGACGCGCTCTACCCCGGCACCGCCGAGATCGAGGATTTCGGGTACGGCCGGGTCGAGCGCCTGCTCGGCTTCCTGGCCGGCGAGAAGGCCAGCGAGCTCAGCGGCGCCCAGGGTGTCGTCGAGGTGTTCTCCGAGCGGGTCGAACCGCACGCCGCCGGGCTGCGCGAGCGTATGTGGTACGGCGGTGGCAGCCTGCGCTCGGCGCGCTGGGCCGGCGAGCACCGGATGAACCTCCTGACCAGCAACGTGATCCAGGCCGAGGAGTCGGAGGACTTCGCGCTGATCCAGCAGTCGCAGGTGCGGGCGTTCCGCGAGCTGCACCCCGAGGGCCGGGTCTCGCAGGGCCTGGTGGTGATCCCGACCGACAACGCCACCCCCGAACAGAAAGAGCGCTATCAGGCGTACGTGGACCAGCGTCTGCCCCGGACCGGCGTCACCCACGGCCCGCGCCGGATGATGTTCGCCCCCGACCTGATCGGCACGTCCGGGCAGATCGCCGAGCGGCTGTCCGCGGACCCGGCGTTCCGGGAGATCGACGAGGTGGCGTTCGCGCTCCCGTTCAGCTTCCGGCACGACGACTACGTGCAGATCCTCACCGACATCGCCACCGGCCTCGGCCCGGCCCTCGGCTGGCGCCCGGCCCCCGATCGCAGGGATTGAGGGGCGCCGCCGTCTCGGAGGTCCGCAGCGGTCCCACCCGCCGGCTGGCGCCGAGGTCGACCGCCCGCCGCTTTCCGGTAGACATGGGCTGCCGATGACACGGATCGGGTCAGGCGGTCCGGAGAGCCCGCCCGGCCAGCTCCCACAGCCGGGCCGCGGCCTCCGGGTCCATCGACCACCCGGCCACCCCGGACTCCGCCCGCGGGCCGCCGGGCACCACCGCCGCCTCGGTCCGGTCCTCCTCGAAGTAGCGGCCGGTCACCCCACCCGGGATCGGGGCGGCGGCCAGCATGGTGGCCGGTGCGGCGCCCTGCTCCGGGGTCTTGTAGCCGTCCGGGTGCAACAGGTTGCCGGCCTCGTCCATGGCGCCCATGGCCCGCATGGTCGCGTCGTCCACGTGCCGCTGCAGGTTGGTGTGGATCCGGCCCGGGTCGGACGCGTTGGCCACCACACCGTCCGGTGCCCACCGCTTCGCGATCTCCACGGCCAGCAGCACGTCGGCGGACTTCGACTGGGCATAGGCGGTCCAGGGATCGTACGGCCGGCGCTCGAAGTGAAGGTCCTCGAAGTCGACACCCGCGCGCAGCTGGGCACCGGAGCTGACCACGGCGATCCGTGCGTCACCGGCCTCGCGCAGGCTCGGGTGCAGGCCGGTGGCCAGGGCGAAGTGGCCGAGGAAGTTGGTGGCGAGCTGGAGCTCCCAGCCGGCCGGGCTGAGCCGGCGGTCCGGGACGGCCATCACACCGGCGTTCGCGACCAGGGCGTGCAGCGGCCCGTCCCAGCGGTCGGTGAACGCGCGGACCGAGGCCAGATCGGTCAGATCCACTGTCGCCACCCGCAGGCCCGGGATCTCCAGCGGCCGGCGGGCGGTGACGGTGACCTCGGCCCCGGCGCCGGCCAGAGCGCGGGCGGTGGCCAGGCCGATCCCCGAGGTGCCCCCGGTGACGATCATGCGGCGGCCGGTCAGGTCGAGGCCGGCCAGGACTTCAGTGGCGGTGATTGTCATGCTCTCCACGGTAGGAAGCCGTTGCTGGACTGCCTATGATCAGTGATCCATGATAGTTGCGTGAGAGTCCAGCTGGATCCGCTCGAAGACGTGCTCGCCCTCGTCGGCGCCTCCAGCAGCCTGTCCGCCGGGCTGGTCGCCGGGGGAGACTGGGCGCTGTCCTTCGAGCCGCCCGACACGGTCAAATTCAACGCCCTGCGGTACGGCCACTGCCGGCTCGCCGTCGACGGGGCCGAACCGATCGCACTCCGGCCCGGAGACTGCTTCCTGCTCGTCGAACCACGGCCGTTCGTGCTGGCATCCGCGCCCGGGCTCACCCCCGTACCGGCCGGGCCGTATTTCGCGGACGCGCACGACGGCGTGGCCCGGGTCGGGGACGGTGCGGACACGTACCTGATCGGCGGCCGTTTCGACTTCGGCGACCGGGCCCGCGAGCTCCTCCTCGACGCACTGCCCCCGGTCGTGCACGTCCCCGGCGACAGCGGCGCGGCGGCCACTCTGCGCTGGGCCCTCGACCAGATCGACGCCGAGACCCGGCAGCCGGCCATCGGCTCCGGCCTGGTCGCCGAACACCTCGCCATGGTGATGCTGATCCACATCCTGCGCCGGCACCTGGATCACCGGCCGGCCGGCACGGGCTGGCTGGCCGGCCTGTCCGACCCGGTGGTGGGCACCGCGCTGCGGGTCATGCACGCCCGCCCCGCCGATCCGTGGACCGTCGCCGGCCTGGCCCGCGAGGCGTCGGTGTCCCGTTCCCTGCTGGCCGCCCGGTTCCGGCAGGTGGTCGGCCGCGGCCCGCTGGAATATCTGACCGGCTGGCGCATCGAACTGGCCGCCGCCCACCTGCGCCGCGGCGAGGACACCATGGCGACCATCGCGAGGTCCGTCGGGTACGGCTCGGAGAGCGCCCTGAGCAACGCCTTCAAACGCGTGACCGGCGCCTCCCCGCGCGCCTATCGCCGAGCCGCGCCACCGATCTGATCAGGTGTCCTCCTGGTCCGCCAGGTAACCCGTCTCCGGGTCGATTCCGGTGAGGAAGTCCCGGATGGCCTGCCGGTGCTCGTCCAGTGCCGGGGGCCGGTGGTCGGAGCGGGCCGCGGTGAAGCCGTAGTCGGGGTTGCGGCCGGAGAGCCAGTGATAGTGGTAGGCGCCCGGATTGTCGCGGCCCGCGGCGACGACCTCGAACACTTCGCCGTCGGCCTCGACGCGGATCGGTGCTGGCATGCGTCCCACGATAGGTGCCGAGGGGAGCCCGTGTAGTCCGGGTCACACTGCTCTCATCTTGCTTCGAATTCGAAGCTTGCTATGGTTCAGGAGTGCTTCGAAAACGAAGCACTTGAGAGTTCCGAGAGCTGAGGCCCGCCATGAAGGCAGTGCGTTTCCACCAGTACGGCACCCCTGACGTCCTGCGCTACGAGGACGTCGAGCAGCCCGCTCCCGGCGCCGGTGAGGTGCGGATCCGGGTGGCCGCCACCTCGTACAACCCGGTCGAGGGCAACATCCGGGCCGGGTTCATGCGGGGCCCGATCCCGGTGGCCCTGCCGCACACCCCCGGCATCGACATCGCGGGCACCGTCGACGCGCTCGGCGCGGGAGTCGACCGGTTCGCCGTCGGCGACCCGGTGATCGGCGCCCTGCCGCTGACCAGCACCGGCGCGGCAGCCGAGTTCGTCGTCGCCCCGGCTGGGATCCTGACGGCGGCCCCGGTCGGCGCCCCGCTGACCGACGTCGCCGGGCTTCCCGTCGTCGGACTGACCGCGTGGCAGGCGCTGTTCGACCACGCGGAGCTGGCCGCCGGGCAGCGCGTGCTGATCAACGGCGCGGGCGGGGTGGTCGGCGGTTACGCGGTGCAGCTGGCCAAACATGCCGGGGCGTACGTGATCGCCGGCACCGGCGCGCGCAGCGCTGAACAGGCACGGGTGGCCGGTGCCGACGAGGTGCACGACACCGGGATCCCGGAGCTGACCGAGCCGGTCGACGTGGTGCTCAACCTCGCCCCGGTCGCGCCGGAGCAGCTGGCCGCGCTGGTCACCGTGATCCGCGACGGTGGGGTCCTGGTCAACACCACGGTGTGGATGCCCGCGCCGTCCGATGAGGCCCGGGGCGTACGCGGCATCGATCTGTACTTCCGTCCCGACGCAGGCCAGCTCGCAGAGTTGGTGAAGCTGGTCGACGCGGGTGCGCTGGTGCTCGGCGCTACCCGGCGGGTGCCGCTGGCCGAGATGGCCGGGGTTCATGCGGAGGCTGCCGTCGCCCCGATCGTGGGCAAGGTCGTCTTCGTGCCGGGGTCGTGACTCGGGCCTGGTCGGCGGTGGTTGGGGTGGACTTCCGGGCTCCGGCATTCGCGCCGGGCTCGGGGTTTTCCCGTGGAAAGAACGTTCGTTCTTGCGGGTGGTTGGTCGCGCGGTGGGCGGCGGGTGTCGTGGCGAGCGGACAGAACGTTCGTTCTCTTGGGTGTTTGAGGGTGCGCCGAGCACCGTGCCGCCGCAGCCTCTGGACAGAACGTTCGTTCTTGGGAGTGGCTGGTCGCGCGGCGTGGGTCGTTCGGCATGCGTTGTGCTTTCGGGACAGAACGTTCGTTCTTGG
>NZ_JBNZCE010000061.1:0-25332 GCF_050589265.1 Actinoplanes sp. G11-F43 | reverse complement strand
CAACCCATCCCGAAAGATAGGCCGGGGTATTGCCATAATTGGCACTGGCTTATCAAGCACCCTGTTGAGTTCTCAAAGAACAACCGCACACCTTCATCCGTTCCGCTTTCGCGGCCCGGCCCCCGGGGCACTCGCTCTACTTTACTAGGTCTTCCCGGCGTTGTCAACCGGTTTCTCCCGGTCGATCCCGATCTGCCCTAGTACATCCGCAGCATCAGGCGCACGGTCTCAGACCGTGATCCAGATCCAGAGGATTTCCGTCAGGACGGCCGGTCCGGAACTCCCTTGCGGGTTTTCCGTGTTTCCCTCGCCCGTTTCCCTGTCGGCTCGCAAAACATTACCCGCTGGTCTCCCGGCCTCCAAATCGGGGGTCACCGTCAGTCGTTTCCCCAGGTCAAGGCGATTTCAGGGGCGCCGGACCGCCACCAGGCCGTCCCGCACACGGACCGGAAGCACCGGCTGATCGTTGCCCGCCGGCCCGTGGACGACCGATCCGTCGTCGAGACGGAACGTGCTCCCGTGCCACGGGCACACCACACAACCGTCGGAGACCGTGCCCTCGCTCAACGGCCCGCCCTCGTGCGAGCAGCGGTCGATCATCGCGGTCACCTCGTCCCCTCGGCGGAAGAGCAGGACCTCGGTGTCCCCGACGGTCCGGGCGACCGGCTTGCCGTCGGGCAGCGAGGCGAGCGATCCGGCCACGGTCCACTCCTCCGGGATACGAGCCACCTCGGGCGCGGCATGACTGATGCCGCCGCCCTGGGCGTACGAGAGATGTCCGCCCAGGAACGCACCGGCTCCCGCGACCGACAGGCCGGCATAGGCCAACGCCTTGCCCCGGGTGGTGTGCCCGGTGAGCCGGGCGATCAGCGATCCCACGTAGAGCCCGGTGGCCACGGTGTTGACCGCGGCGTGCACCAGGCCGACCCGTTTGCGGTCCCTGGTCATCTCGGACCAGTCGACGAGCCCGGCCGCCGCGGCGGGAGCCACTCCGGCGAGACCGGTGGCGATCAGGATGGTGGCGGCCCGGGTGGAGGAGCGGGACGGGACGAGGTCCAGGACCGCGGCGGACATGAACGCGCCGACCGGGAGCTGGACGAGAACGGGGTGCAGGGGATGCCCGAGCGGGCTGCCGTGCAGGAGGTCCCGGAGGAAGCGGGGACGAAACGTGGCCGAGACCGCGGTCTGGAGTTTGTCGCCGGCGCCGTCGAGCGCGTCGGCCTGTTCGAGCCGGGTGAGTGTCTGCCGCAACATTCCTGTGGCGTGCCCTCGCTGTCCCCGTCGAAACGCGGGTTTCCTCATGTCGGCCGGGACGCTACCGATTCTGGACCGGCACGGAAGCGGGTTTGTCACCCGAGAGATACGGCGGCCACGAGGGGGCGGCGGCGGGCGTTGGCTGGCGCCCGCCGCACTCGTGGCCGCCGCCGCTCGTTGTCGCGGACCCCGCCGGAAGAAGGTTTGACGGACGCAACCGCCGGCGGGCCCCGCTCCCCGTCCGGCGAACCGGACGGAATCCTCATTTCCGCAGCCAGACCGCCTCGTCCCGGTGTGACTCGAGCGGGCCGGGATAGTCGAGGCCGCGGCGTTCCGGCTCGGGGAGACGCCACGGCTGGTGCACGGCGGCACCGTCGATTCCCTTCAACTCCGGTACGTAGCGACGAACGTACACGCCGTCGGGATCGAATCGGAGCGCTTGCCGGATCGGGTTGAAGCGCCGGTAGGGCCTGGTGTCGTTGCCGGTGCCGGCGGTCCACTGCCAGTTGCCCGAGTTGTTGGGCACATCGCCGTCGAGCAGCCAGCGGAAGAACCAGGAGACGCCGAGCCGCCAGTCGACGCCGAGGTGCTTGGTGAGGAAAGCGGCGGTGATCAGCCGGGCCCGGTTGTGCATCCAGCCCTCCTCGCGGAGCTGGCGCATGCCGGCGTCGACGATCGGCACTCCGGTGAGGCCGTCCTGCCAGTGCTGGAGGGCGTCGTCGTCGTAACGCCAGTCGTTGTCGGCGTTCGGGCGCAGGGCTTCGGTGGAGAGTTTCGGGTAGACCCGGGCGACCTGGTAGTAGAAGTCGCGCCAGCAGAGCTGCCGGACGAACGCCTCGTGCTCGCGCGCCGACGAGGCCAGGCTCAGTGGGGAGAGACAACCCCAGCGGAGGTACGGGGAGAGTCGGCTGGTGCCATCGCCGGGCATGTCGTCGTGCGCGTCGGCGTACCCCGTCAGCCCTTGCCGCAGCCACGTGCTGAGCCGGCGGCGGGCCGCACTCTCGCCACCCTCGCACGCGTGGGGTGATTCGCCGTCCGGCATCGCCGGGAGGCGTCCGGGGACGAGGCCGTCCGGCAGGGTGATCTTCTGCGGGGTCGCCGCCTCGGCCCGCCATCTCTGCCCGGACCAGCTCCGGAAGTACGGCGTGAAGACCTTGTAGCAGTCGCCGCCTCCGCCGGGCCGTAGCGAGCCCGGTTCGACGACGGTGAGGCCGGGGTGGAGTTGGAGGCCGATCCGGTGACGTTCGCTCTCCTTTTTCAGACGACGGGCCCGGCGTACGGCGTATCCACTGACGTCGTCCGCCATGGTGATCGTCTCGGCGCCGGT
Source organism: Actinoplanes sp. G11-F43 (assembly GCF_050589265.1). Classification (NCBI taxonomy): domain Bacteria; kingdom Bacillati; phylum Actinomycetota; class Actinomycetes; order Micromonosporales; family Micromonosporaceae; genus Actinoplanes; species Actinoplanes sp. G11-F43. The sequence continues at coordinate 22,751 of NZ_JBNZCE010000061.1, read as the reverse complement.
CTCCCGGGCCACCTTGATCGTCTCGGCGACCGGATCGCCGGTGCGCACGATCAGGTCGCCGCCGATCCCTCGCAGGTTCTCGCGCATGTCGGCGAGGCACTGGTGGAGGAATCGGGTGCGGTTCGGGGAGAGGCCGGCGAGGTTCGGGTCGAGAACGTAGAGGGGTACGACCCGGTCGGCCGCGCAGGCGGCGGCGAGGGCCGGGTTGTCGCGCAGGCGCAGGTCCCGGGTGAGCAGGACGACCGCGGTGCTCATCAGGCCGCCAGCTGGACCGGGGTGCCGGGCCGGGTGAGGAGGCTGCGGACGGCTACCGCGGCCCGCCGGTGGTGGGGGACGGTGGCGCGTCGGCCGAAGACGTCGTAGTCGATCGCCTCGATCTCGTCGAGGATGCCGCCGTACAGCTGGAAGGCGGTGCGCATGCAGGCTTGCGAGGTGGGTTCGAGCAGCGGGATGCCGGGCGCGGCCAGGGCGTAGTGCTCGCGGGCGCGAGCCACCTCGGCCTTGATCAGATTTTTGATCGGCGGGGTGGTGACGCCGCGGCGGAGGTCGTCGACGGTGACCTCGTGCTCGTCGAGGTGTTCCTGGGGCAGGTAGACCCGGTCGCGTTCGAGGTCTTCGGCGATGTCCCGGATGAAGTTGGTGAGCTGGAAGGCGAAGCCGAGCTGGCGGGCCGGTTCGCGGGCGGCGGCCGGATCGGAGGAGCCGAGGATCGGCAGCATCATGGTGCCGATGACGGCGGCCGAGCCCTCCATGTAGTCGAGTAGATCGTCATAGGTGGAGTAGCCGCCGACGGTGAGGTCCATCGACATGCTGCGCAGGAACTTCTCGAAGTCGTCCAGGTCCAGGTCGAAGACCGCGATGGTGTGCAGGACGGCCGGCAGCAGCGGGTCGTCGACCGCTTCGCCGCGGAGGCCGGCCAGGAAGCGGCCGGACCAGTCGGCGAGGACGGCAGCACGTTCGGCGGTGGGCCGGTCCTCGGTGCGGTCGACGATTTCGTCCGCATATCGGGTGAATCCATAGAGAGCGTGGACGTGCCGCCTCTTCCACGCCGGTAGCAACCGGGTCGCCAGGTAGTACGTCCGTCCGTGCTCGCGGTGTAGGTCGCGGCAGCGCTCATAGGCCGCCGCAAGATCAGTTTCCATCCCGGGTCCTCCGGTAAATCGACGCACGAATCGACGCAACTTCAAAAAGTTAGGGTACGGTACTCAGCGTGGCCAATCACACCCTCGAGGGAAATCGCCTCGAAGCGATCCCCCGCCAGCCGGTCTCGCATCGAGCGCTGATCGGCGCCGTCGAGGGCACGCTGGCCGACTTCCTCGCCTGCCAGATCGCTTCCCTGGACACCGTCGACACCGCACTCGGAGGCTTCGCTCGCACCGCCCGTGACCTGGTCATGGCCGGTGGTAAACGAGTCAGGCCGGCATTCGCCTACTGGGGCTGGCGCGGCGTCGCCGACTCCACCGAGCCGATCGAGGGACTGTTACCCGCTCTCGGCGCGCTCGAACTCATGCACACGTTCGCCCTGGTCCACGACGACCTGATGGACCGCTCGGCGACCCGCCGCGGCCGCCCCACCGCGCACCGGATCTTCGCCGCCCAGCACGGCGAGCAGTTCGGTGACTCGGCCGCGATCCTGGTCGGCGACCTCTGCCTGGTCTGGGCCGACCAACTGCTGGCCCGCACCATCCTGCCGCCGTCGGTGCTGCTGGAGGTCCGGGCGCGGTACGACCGGATGCGGATCGAAGCCGTCGCCGGGCAGTACCTCGATGTGCTCGGCGAGACCACCCCGTCCGCCTGGTCGGTGGAGCGCGCCCTCCTGGTGGCCCGGCACAAGACCGCCAGCTACACCGTGCAGTGGCCGCTCGGGTTCGGGCTGGCCCTCGCCGGGGGCACCCATCCCGACCTGGAGGAGGCGTACCGGATCTACGGTCTCGCCGTCGGGGAGGCCTTCCAGCTCCGCGACGACCTGCTCGGCGTCTACGGCGACCCGGCGGTCACCGGCAAGCCGGCCAGCGACGACCTGCGCACCGGCAAGCCCACCACCCTGCTCATGCTGGCCCGGCAGATGGCCAGCCCGGCCCAGCTCGACGAACTCGCGAGCGCCGGCGTGACCCGGCAGGCCGAGATCATCGCCGCGACCGGGGCGCCCGCCCGGGTCGAGGAGATGATCCGGTCCCGGGTCGAGGAGGGCGTCGCGGCGCTCGCCGACGCCCCGATCCACCCCGACGCGCGGGCCACTCTCATCGAACTGGCGTCCGCCACCACGTACCGCCCGGCATGATGTCCTTCCCCCTCGCTTTTGGAGCTCTCTCGTGCGAACAGTGACCGGCCCCACCGACCACGTCGTCATCGTCGGTGCCGGGCTCGGCGGCCTGGCCTGCGCCCTGCACCTCGCCGCGGCCGGCAGGCAGGTCACCGTCGTGGAACGGGAGGCGGTCCCCGGCGGGCGGGCCGGGCGACTGTCCACCGGTGGGTACGAGTTCGACACCGGCCCCACCGTGCTGACCATGCCCGACCTGATCGCCGAACCACTCAACGCCGTCGGGGAGAACCTGGCCGACTGGCTGGAGCTGACCCCGCTCGATCCGGCGTACCGGGCCTACTACCCGGACGGCTCGACACTCGACGTGCGCACCGACACCACCCGGATGGCGGCCGAGATCGCCCGGGTCTGCGGCGCCCGGGAAGCCGACGGCTACCTGCGGTTCGTCGACTTCACCCGGCGGTTGTGGCAGCTCGAACGCGACCACTTCATCGACAAGAACCTCGACACCCCGCTCGATCTGATGAACCTCAACCTGCTGAAACTGCTCGGCCTGGGCGCGTTCCGGCGGTTGCAGCCGAAGATCGACGACTACTTCCGCGACCCCCGTACCCAGCGGATCTTCTCGTTCCAGGCGATGTACGCCGGCCTGGCCCCGCACGACGCCCTGGCCATCTACGCGGTCATCGCCTACCTGGACTCGGTCGCCGGCGTCTACTTCCCCAAGGGCGGCATGCACGCCGTCCCCAAAGCCCTGGCCGGCGCCGCCGAAAAACACGGGGTCACGTTCCGGTACGAGACGACCGTCGAGCGGGTGACCACCGCCAACGGCCGGGCCACTGGCGTACTGACCACCGACGGCGAGCACATCCCCGCCGACACGGTCGTCCTCAACCCGGACCTGCCGATCGCCTACCGCGACCTGCTCCCCACCCGCCGCCGGCGCAGACTCACCTACTCACCGTCCTGCGTCGTGCTGCACATCGGCTCCGACCGGTCATATTCCAAAATCGCACACCACAACATCCACTTTGGTACGGCGTGGAAGGGCACCTTCGACGAGGTGATCCGCAAGGGTCTGCTGATGAGCGACCCGTCCCTGCTGGTGACCAATCCCTCGCACAGTGACCCGTCCGTGGCACCCGCCGGCCGGCAGTCGTACTACGTGCTCGCACCCACGCCCAACCTGGAAGCCGGGCCGATCGACTGGCGCGGAGGCATGGACAAGCGCTACGCCGACGAGATCCTGCGCGTACTCGAAAGCCGGGGCTACATCGGCTTCCGCGACGGCGTCGAAGTACAGCAGATAATCACCCCCGCCGACTGGGCCGACCAGGGCATGGCCGCCGGCACCCCGTTCGCGGCCGCGCACACCTTCGCCCAGACCGGGCCGTTCCGCCCGTCCAACATGCACCCCAGCCTGCCGAACGTGGTCTTCACCGGATCCGGTACACAACCTGGTGTGGGCGTACCGATGGTGCTCATCTCCGGAAAACTGGCCGCCTCGCGGATCACCGGCGGTGTCTCATGACCCGCCCCCGCGAGGCCGACCTCGTCGAACTCGTCGACGAGGACGGCGTCCACACCGGCACCGCGACGGTGGCCGCCGCACACGAATCACCCGGGATGCTGCACCGGGCGTTCTCGGTGTTCCTGCGCGACCCGTCCGGGAAAGTGCTGCTGCAACAGCGGGCCGCGGTCAAGACCCGGTTCCCGCTGCGGTGGGGCAACACCTGCTGCGGGCATCCGGAACCCGGAACGGAAGTCACCGCCTCGGCCGGGCGGCGGCTCACCGAGGAACTGGGCATCCCCGCCGTGCCGATGCGGGAAGCCGGCGTTTACGTCTACTTCGCCGAGGATCCGGTGACCGGGCGGGTCGAGCGGGAGTACGACCATGTGCTGGTCGGGGACGTACCGGCCGGCGTCGAATTCCAGCCCGATCCGGGTGAGGTGGCCCGGCTGCGGTGGGTGACGGTTGACGAACTGCTGCGGGAGATCGACGGAGCTCCGGAGGCGTACGCGCCCTGGCTCTCCGGGGTGACCCGCCGCCTGGCCGACTTCCTCTCGTCCTCGTCGTCGGCGCCTTCCGCGCCGGGCTCGGCGGTCTCCTCCCCGCCCTCTGCCTCCTCCCCGTCTTCCGAGCCCATGTCGGCTCTCCCTTCGCCCGTCACCTCGCCTTCCCCTGCCACCTCGCCTCCCCCTGCCACCTCGCCTTCCCCTGCCACCTCGCCTTCCCCTGCCACCTCGCCTTCCCCTGCCACCTCGCCTTCCCCTGCCACCTCGCCTTCCCCTGTTACCCCGGCGGAGCGGTCGGGTGACGAATGACGGTCTGAGTGCCGGGGCGGCAGCACGGCGTCTCGGCGTCGCGGTGACCACGCTGCGTACCTGGCACCAGAGGTATGGGCTCGGGCCCAGCCGGCACGAGCCCGGACATCACCGCCGATACACCCTTGAGGACATGGTCCGGCTGCAGGTCATGCAGCGCCTCACCGCGCAGGGAGTGTCGCCCGCGGAGGCCGCCGCATGGGCGCGCCGGGCCCCGGCCTCGTCGACGGCTCCGACTTTGCCGGGTTCTCCCGCCGACCCGGGTTCTCCCGCCGACCCGGACTTTTCCGTTGACCCGGGCTCCTGCGACTCGGCTTCTCATGACGACTCGGCTCCGCACGCCGAGCCGGCCCCTTCTACCGAACCAGTCTTTTCCACCGAGCCGGCCTTTCCCACCGGCCCGGCCGGTGGGGGGCAGTCCATCGCGCTCGGGGTGCGCGCCGATCCCGCCGCCCGTGGACTGGCCCGCGCCGCCATGCGCCTGGACGGCCCGGCGATGCGGCACATCCTGGACTCCGCGGTCGCCGGCCGGGGCGTGATCGCCGCCTGGGACCACGTGATGATGCCGGTGCTGATCGGGATCGGGGAACGGTACGAAGCCACCGCTCGCTTCATCGAGGTCGAACACCTGCTGTCCCGTTCGGTGACCGAGGCGCTGATCGCCGTACCCCGCCCGGCCCCGGAGATCACCCCACGGGCTCTGCTGGCCGCCGCCGAGGAGGAACAGCACATCCTGCCGTTGGAGGCGCTGGCCGCCGCGCTGGCCGAGGCCGGGGTGCCGAGCCGGTTGCTGGGGGCGCGGATGCCGTCCCGGGCCTTGGTGGACGCGGTGGACCGGACCGGGCCGGTGGTGGTCGTCCTGTGGTCCCAGCTGCCGTCCAGCGGGGATGTGACTCAGCTCGACCGGATCCTGGCCATCCCCCACCCACCGCTGGTGGTCGCCGCGGCTGGCCCCGGCTGGCCGTCCCCACTCCCGCCGACGGTGACCACGTTCCGCGATCTGACCGAGGCGCTCCGTGTCGTCTCCGCCGCCTGCCGCTGACGACTGCCGACGTTTTCGCTGGTCAGAGCCGTGCGAGCAGAAAGGGGGGATACCGATTTGAAGATCAGTAGGGGCATCGTATATGTTTTACATGCCTCAAGCGGGAGGCGCGGTTGGGGCCAAAACCACCAAGCGTTGCCAGTCGCGCAACCAGCGCGATGTGCAATGATGGCGGAGTTGCCCTCATCGTCTAGTGGCCTAGGACGCCGCCCTTTCAAGGCGGTAGCACGGGTTCGAATCCCGTTGGGGGTACTGGTAAGTTACCAGCTAAGCTGGTGATGAGCCGAGCAAGGCAAGACAGCAGTAAAGCAAGGTCCTGTGGAGCAGTTGGAGTGCTCGCCGCCCTGTCAAGGCGGAGGTCGCGGGTTCAAGTCCCGTCAGGACCGCAAGAAAGTTGCACGGCCAGGTAGCTCAGTTGGTACGAGCGTCCGACTGAAAATCGGAAGGTCGGCGGTTCGACCCCGCCCCTGGCCACCAGGCTCTTCGCCGGGCACTGAGCATCGTCCACCTGCGGAAACGCACGGTGGACGTCTTGCTTTCCGGGGCCTTTTCGCGGTCCCGAAGTTGACCTCTGATGACCGCAGATCCCCCATGATCGCCATCACGAGTTGCACGTTCGCTGCACGCCAATCCGGTCCCGCGACCACGCTCCACCACCGGTCGACCGAATCCCGATCAGTGACAGCCGACACATGCCGGTACGCCATAGCGACGCGGCACCCACTCTTTCGGAGGCAAGCCGCGTAGCGGTGCGGCAGCGATCGCCGGAAGCCATGACGGCGCCCAGCCACGAAAGCGATCGTCACGGCCTGGACCCGCGCCCTACCCTGGCCCCGGCGCCGACTTGGAGGACGGGCATGGCCATACCGCGGAAGGGCAGTCGCCTCATCACGGTGGACGGTACGGACTATCGCTGGTCCATCAGGCCCAGGCCGACCTACTCCCAGGCCGTTGCCTGGCGACCGATGACGTTCGCCGTCGAGCTCGCTGAGATGCCGGGTCAAGTTCTATCCGTGAGGACCGCGCTGCCACGCCCGGACAACTGGCTCGGCCTACGCAGCGAGCCCATCACGCCTCGGATGGTGGAGCAGGCCATCCGAGCGGCCCGCCTTGCCGGCTGGGAGCCGCATAAAAGCGGCAACGCCTTCAAGTTCAGCTTCCGGACTGAGCGCCCGGACAGGGCAGCTCGGCCGGCGCGCCGGCCGATGCCGGGCGAAGCCCGCCAGCAGGCCGAGCGCGACCGGCCCCGCGCCGCGCTTGCGCGGCGCCTTGATTCAGAACAGGCGAACTCGGCAGTGCAAACCTGAACCACCCACGTACAGACCGGCGCGTCCGCGGCACTCAAGGTCACAATCAGCAGGACGGCCTGATCTCACCTTATTCATAGGCGTTGTCGGCCAACGTTGGCTGGCCTTGGTCAGCGCCCGACGCCCTAGACGCCCCTGACGCCCCGGAGACGCCTGCAGTGGAAGCCGACAGGCCCGGCGGTATACCTGACCCGAGAAGTCATCCCGGTCACCCGACCAATGGACCGCCGCCAGTTCCGTCGACCCGGGAACTTGCCGTTCGGCGAGGACGCCCTAGGACCGGTGCAGCGGGACAAGCCAATTGATCTAGAAAGGATGATGGGTTCACTCAATGAGGTCGGGTATGCTCAGCAGTCGCTATTGGTGCGGACCTGGGGAGATCGGAAATGAATCTGTGGAGCATGGCCGGGTACTCGCAGAACCCGTACAGCGTAGCTCCGCTTCCTCCGACCTCTGAGGGTGCCGACCTACTCGTCGGCCGCGATAAGGAGCTGAACAAGCTTCTTGTGCAGCTTCGATCGATGACAACCCACCCAACGATCGAGGGCGAGAACGGCGTTGGCAAAACGAGCTTGGTTCTTGTCGCAGGATACAAGGCCGAAGTTGATTTTGTTGCTGGCAAGACTCAACAGCTTTTTCTTCCACTCCCCGAGCCGCTTCAGATTGCCGCTGACGCCGCCAGCTTCGAACGAAGCGTCTCATTCTCCATTCTTCAGGCCTATCTCAAACACGCCGCCACTCTCGACGAAAGAGGCTACTTTGTTCCAGACCTTGAAGACGTGCGTCGCTGGATTGCCAGCCCACTGATTCAAGGAGGCGGCGGAGGTGCGTCTGTGATGGGGTTCGGGGCAAATGCCACAGTATCCCTAGCAGCGAACACATCCGTTGGATATGCCGAATCCGGCCTACGCAGCCAGCTAGTGGAATGGCTTAAAAAGACGTTTCCGAATATCGGGTCGGGCGCATTTATCGGGATTGTTGATAATCTTGAGATCCTGGAAAGGTCAAACGAAGCTCGGCGTGTTCTCGAAGCCATCCGCGATGGCGCACTGAACCTCCCAGGAACCCGATGGGTCCTTTGTGGCGCTAAGGGCATCGTTCGAAGCGCAGCGTCCACTCCGCGTCTTGCAGGACGTATCAGCTCGCCCATTGAGCTGAAACCAGTTTCAGAAGATCTAGTGCCCGAGTTGCTACGCCGCCGACTGGCCCACTTTTCGGAGAAGCCAGATGCCGCCCCACCTGTTGACCCTGAGGCATTCAACAAACTATATCGAGTCTCGAATAAAAATCTCAGGACAGCACTCAAACACGCCGAAGATTTCGCCGTATGGCTTTTCCAGGAGGAGAAGCTCAGTGCACCTGCTGCGGAGAAACAAGTGCTTCTGGCGAACTGGATTTCCGAAGTAGCCGACGAATTTGTTCGCGACGCCAATTTGCAGGATGCGCAGTGGAAGCTCTTCGATCGAGTTACTGAAGAAGGCGGTTCTATCGCTCCCGGCGATTACGAACAGTTCGGGTATAACTCGTCACAAGCCATGCGCTTCCACGTCGGCCGCTTGGAGAGAGCGAACCTCGTCGACAGCGTTATCGATGAGGAAGACCTCCGCCGGAGAACGATTTCGATCACTCCAATCGGTTGGCTAGTACGTCACCGACGGTCCATGTTCCAGAATTCAAAACCCGAATAGAAAGAGACCTTCTACCTTACGCATATTGCCGGGCAGAAACTCTTGTTGAATACGCACGCTTGTCACAGGGGTGCAATCTCAATGCGAAGGCGGCGGCGTCGAGGCGGGGCCTGCCGCGCCCTGCTCGGGCGGCGCGAGCGACCGACAGTGTCGGCCTCCTTAAGTAACTGCATAAACTTTCGCAAAGTACGGGCTAATTCTCATCAATCAAAGCGAGTATCGCTGGCAGCAGATCCGCATTCGCTGCGATGGTCGCCTTAGACTCCAAGGTGTGCGGTGATCCATTTTGATCTACCACCATTGCGCCGGTTTCCCGGGCGATAGCGACACCAGCAGCGGTGTCCCACGGCTTGTTGGCGAGCATGACGACGGCATCGACCCGCCCGGCTGCAAGCCAGGCTAGGTCGATCGCGGCTGACCCATGCATACGGATGCGCTGAGCGTTGCTGGCTAGCCGTTCTGTGAGGGCAAACCTGATCTGGTTCTTCTCCCCTGCACCGTCTCCCACTGCATAGTCGCCTAGCGCGACGACTGCTTCATCGACTTGATTGGTAGAGCTGGCTGCGATGGGTTTCCCGTTCGCGTGAGCGCCGCTGCCCTCGGCTGCGGAGTAGCGCTCGCCAAGGAACGGCAGGTCAATGACGCCTAGGACAGATCGGTTCTCAGTGAGCAAGCCGAGTGAGACAGCGCAGAGCGGTGACCCGTGCACGAAGTTCACGGTGCCGTCGACCGGGTCGAGTGCCCACATCAAGCCGCCCGCGGCACCGCTGTTTCCGTTCTCTTCGCCGAGGAAGCCGATGGCCGGCGTCTGCTCGGCGAGGAAGGCGCGGACCTTCTCCTCGATGGCGAAGTCAACTTCGGACGCCATGTCGCGGTCGCCCTTGGCGGTGAGAACGCCGGGTTGCATGGTCCGCATGATGCCCTGGGCTATGTCGACGGCCTGGTGAGCGATGGGTAGCAGGTCGGTGTAGTCGATCATCGGGGCTGGCCACCGCTCCAAAGCTCGTCGAAGGTGCGCTCGAACACGTGGTACAGCCCGGCGGCCGGCCACCGCTTCTTGATCACCATCGTGGGGGACTCGACGCCTCGCGCGTGCGGTAGGTACTGCTGCGCGATGCAGAGCGAGTCATTGATCAAGGTGATGTTGACACGGATCGTCTGGTCGTAGGTGGCAACCTCGATGCGATCCCGAATGTCGGCGGGCAAGCGGTCGCGTACGCGGAGGATGCCTTGCAGGTTGAGGGTGGTGAGGGCACCGAGGGTGCCTGCGGTCATGTCCTCTTCGATTTCGCGTTGGCGGATCGCGGTGCCGGCGGGATCGAGGAACAGCAGCCGGAGGCGGGCGCCGTCCTGGGCCAGCTGGGCGAGGCGGCTATCGGCGTACTGCTGGCATATCAGGTTGAGGGATAGCCCGACGGCACGGATGTCGGTCGCGCAGTCGAACAGGGCGTGCGGTGGCATCTTGGAGGTGAACTCGGACCGGCTCGGGTAGACGGCGTCCACGTCGGCGTACCGCTCGGCCAGTGCGTCTTCTGCCAGCGTTTGCGCGTACGGGTCCGCGATCACGTCGCCGGATGATGTGGTGGTCGGCGTGGTGCCGTGGCTGCGGTCGCCGAGCATGAGCACGACACGGGCCTCAGTCGGCATGCACAGACCGGTGGAGATGCGGGTCAGAACGTCGATGCTGCTGACACGGCGCGACCCACCGATGATCTCGCTGACCTGGGCCTGACTCAGGCCGATCGCGACGCCGAGATGGGTTTGGCTGACGCGTGTCTCCCGCTGGATCAGCCGGAAGACCTGGGCGATGTCGCGTGCCGCAAGAGCGTCAAGCATGCCGTCCGTGCCCCACAGGTGCTCGGGTACGGAGAACGCGGTCCCTGCACGTGTACTCACGGGCGCCTCCCCTGGTCGGTCCAGGCTTATCCGTACGGCAGATAGCGGCCGGGTGCCTGGCATCCGGTTACCGGATTGAAGTTACTCCCTCATGGACTACCGCGCGTGATGGGTTCGGCATCGCTGGGCGACCACGATCAGCACATGGCGAGTTTCTCGGGGACCTGTCAGTCCTGCGAAGGGCGGGGCTGGCGGCTGGCGTCACGGCGTCGGACGGTGCGGGTCGGCGAAGCGGTCGTCCGGATGGTTCGGCGTGCTTGCCCGGACTGTGCGTCAGTGCAGTCAGGCCGCACCGCCTGACCGGCGGCTCGTACGGGCCGGTTATCGGCCGGTTCCGTACGGGCTCGGTGTCCCTCGGGATTGCTGCCTTGCTGCTGCGAACCAGCCCGGAAGGAAGCGAGACCTGTGTCTGAATGGCCATTCGACCCCGCTGATCCCCCGGTCCGACCGCCCTCGTCGTGCCGCGACGATCTGATGTGGAACCTGGCCTACCGGCTGTTCCGCGATCACCGGCCGGATCGGGACGGGTTCTGCGTCACCTGCGTGCCGAGCGAGTTCAGTCCCTGCATCGGCCGGTACCTCGCCGCCCGGGGCTTCCTGGCGTCCTGTGGTCTCCCTGACCCGGCATCAGTCGGGGAGGTCCGGTGACCGGCACCCGCGGTACTCCTGGCGGCAGCTACCCCGTTCGCGACCGCGGGCGATTGACACCGGATGCGGTCCGCCGGATTCGTTTCCGCCGGGCGGAGGGGCTACGCCGTGGGCTCAAAACGGAGGACGTCCGGCAGTTCATCGACCAGGTCTCGAAGGACATGGCCTCGCTGTATGACGAACTGGCCCAGGTGTACACCGAGAACCACCGCATCAAAGCAGCCCTCCGCGACTGGCAGAGCAATCACGGCGCGCCGTCGACTTCCTACCGTGATCGGTCCAGCCAGTGAGCAGGCCGGCGCTCTCCCGGTCTAAGGCGGGACGCACGAATGGCGACCCGGCTGGAATGCCTCGCCGTGCCCGGCCGGTGCGTCAGCCACAGGTTGGTGACATGGTCCACCTGACTGCCGCAGCCAGCGTGCAGTTCGGGGGTGATCGGGCTACGTTGTTTCGGATCATCCGGGTTGATCCCCGTCCGACCTACGCTGGCTGGGTCTGGTTGATCGGCTACGCCCTTGACGATCAGGGCGCCGCGGTCGTGCGGCGTGAAGTTTTCGTCCAGGTCGCGGGCCTGATCTTCGTGGCTCCCGGCAATCTGCAGCGCCACGCGTGAGAGTCGGATTGCCGCCTCCGGCATCCGGTTCCCTGATCGCCTACCTTGCTTTATGGTGTTGACAAGTCGAGTTGTTGTCTCATCGAGCAGGCGGAGAGTCGGATGGCCATCAACGTGCCGCCGCCCAAGTACGCGGTAGTCGTCAACGCTGTGCAACAGCGTATCGAGGACGGCACGTACGCACCCGGCGCTGTGATCCCCAGCGAGACACAGCTCATGGCCGAGTTCGACACCTCACGCCCGACGATCGTCCGGGCTCTCGGCATCCTCCAGCAAGACGGCTGGATCGAGTCGCAACAGGGCAAAGGCCGCTACGTCAAAGGGCGGCCAACCCCCACCGTCCAACAGACCGCGGACCGGGCGCTTGAACTGCTCGACCAGGGCGAAGACGCCGAAGTCACCTTGCTCCGAGTGGGCGCCGTAATGGCACCGAACCGAGCGGCTGCCGCCCTCGACCTGGAGGCGGACACTCCTGTCATCCTGCGCCGGCGGCTGGTGAACGCGGAGGTCGGCCCGGTCGAACTGAGCGCCACCTATGTGCCGGTGGAACTGTCGGCCGGAACCGCCCTCAGTCAGAAGACGCCGTTGACCGATGGCGTCCTGCGGCACCTGGCCGACCGCAAGGGCATCGTCTTCGACCACGCCACTGAGCGGATCTCGGCACGGCTCCCCACCACCGAGGAAGCCGAACTACTCAAGATCACCGAGCGAGACGCCGTGCTGACGCTGCTTGTCACCGTCTTCGACCGGGCCGGCCACCCTCAATTCGCCGTCGACGCTGTCATCCCCGCCAACCGCCACGAGATCGAAGGCTCGTTCCCGCTCCCCTGAGCATGCGCGCACCGTGAAGGCGTGGGGGCGCCACCGTGGCCCGCCTTCGAACGTTGTTGCGGTGCCGCGCCGATCAGTTCACTGACTACCTGTTGCCCTTCGCCCGGTTGTGCGTGACGCAGAGCATCTCGCAGTTCGCAAGATCTGTAGCCCCGCCCTTCGACCAGGCCGCCACATGGTCGGCGTCCATCTCGTTCAGCTTGTAGATGCGCGCCTTGTTGGCGTTGGTGCCGATCGCGCACAGGGGGCAGTTGGAGTTGCCCTTGGCGTGGGCCTCGTCGGTTTGCTGCTGGTACTTCGCCGCTTTGGTCTTGTCGTCGAAGACCCGAATCGAGAGCAATTTATGGTCGGTCTTACCGCCGAGCACGTACTCGTACACGCCTCTGCGGTTCGCGACGGCCGGGTCGCCCCGCAACGACGTGACATCGGCGTCGACCTTTGCGGCGTTGTAAGCCTTGGAGTGGTACGCCTCGTAGAGCCGCCCCCACTCCAGACCCTTCATCTCCTTATCCGGTGACCGCGTGAAAACGCTGCTGATCCAGTCGATCACCGAGGTGAAGTAAAGCTTCAGACCGTCGATGTCAGCATCGCTGCGATGCTGCGCGAGGTAGGCGTCGATTGATATCCCCTGAGACGCCGACACCCACTCCAGTGCAACCTGGAGTATCTCCTGCCGCTTTGGATCGCCCTTGATGTACGAGGACCACTTCTGGATGTTGGCATTTCTCGAGTTGCTGTACTCGGCCTTGGCCTTGGTAACAAAAGGCCCGGAGTAGATTGCATTCAGCATCTCCTGAGCGTTCAGCGGCACTCCGGCGATGTTGATCGTTTTGAACCACTCCTTGATTTCCTTCTCGGTCCCCTGGCAGTGGTAGACGAGGAGTTTGCTATCTCGGATCTTCTCCTGCTCCTCCAAGGGCAAAGACGAGAACGTCTGCTCCCTGCCCTCCACCTTGATCGCAAACTTACCGGTGACGAACCGCCCGACGCTAGTGATGCGCTGCTGGCCGTCAAGAACCTCGAACCCGTCGCCCACCACGTTGAAGTAGATGAGGCCGAGCGGGTAGCCCTTAAGCAGCGACTCGATGACAGCGACGTCCTTCTTACCGTCGTTGTAGATATAGGCGCGCTGGTACTCGGGCTGGATGACGAGTTTCCCTGCCAGGCCGAATAGACCTTTTCCCTCGAGTTCGTTGTAATGGAACCCGTCTACGAGTTGCCCAACGGTGTAGCCGTTCAGGTCGGTCTTCATCATCGGTCGGCCTTCCGTCGGATGAACAGCCGCTTGTAGATACGCTTCACGGGATAGCCCACGTCGAAGTACGTTCCGGGGCCGAAGGATTCGGTGCGGACGAAGCAGCCGAGGGTTCCGGTGTTCGACTTCATCCTTACGCCATCGACGACGCGCTCCTTCGGGCCGTACGTCTTCGTTGGCGCGTAGTCACCCTCGCTGCTGCCGACGATCTCAAACTGGTCGGGGTTGTACTTATCAAGAAAGGTGATTGGGACGCCCATCAGCCCGTCATGGTCGCTAGGGATAGCGTCGATGAAGGGGACCTCGATGGCGTCGAAGTTGTCGTACGGTGGGTAGCCGCCTTCGCGAACTTCCTTGTGCTTGCTGTACCTGATGTTGTCCGCCTTGGTCATCAGGTCCATCGGTTCGTGGCGCCGACCGTGGTCGATGTTGGTGAACCAGCACGAGTTCCCGAGCCGCGTGTAGTCATGTACATCGTCTGCCGGATAGCCGAGCTTCTCGGCTTTGAGCCGATCAGCTTCGGCCACCTTCGCGCCCTTCGGAACGCCGAACACCATGTCGGTACTGTTGGCCGTGGCGCCCTTCCACAGCTCATTGGCCATGATGTGCGGAAAGACTTCGTTGTAAGTGATGGCGTTGTTGCTGCCGATCACCGAAAACTTCCGTTGGCCCCCAACTACCCAGGTCATGAACTGGCGGAAGAGGCTAAAAGGCGGGTTCGTGATGACGAAATCAGCCTCGTCACGTAACGCCGTCACCTCGGCACTACGGAAGTCACCGTCGCCATCGAGGTACTCCCACTTGAGGTCGTCGATGTTGACGACACCGTCACCGTTGATGTCCTTCGCTTCAAGAGTGAATTTCTTGCCGTTAGCGTGAGTCTTGGTGGCGTCGAACGCGGGGCTCTCGGTTTCGAACAGGGTCGGCTGGTAGTTGATCTTCGCCGGGTTGCTGTCGGGCGCATACGACGTCGAGATCAGCTTCTTGAGGCCGAAGTCCATGAAGTGCAGCGCGAAGAACTTCGCGAAGTTGCTCCACTCCGGGTCGTCACACGGAAGCAGGATCACCTTGCCGCGGAACACGTCGGGGTCGTACTCGAGATACGCGTTCATCTCGCGCTCGATGTCGGCCCACTGCGTGTAGAACTCGTCGTTCTTCGCGCTCTTCGCCGCGGATAGGTGACTGTTGCCTGCTGCTGCGATCGTCATGCTGCCTCTCCTGATCGCCCCGGTTCCACCGCCGGAAACGGGGCGCGTCGTTGTCGGGATCTTATCGGAGGGTGACGACATCAAGGCTGGCTCGCGTGACGCGATAGGCCGGCATGCTCACACACGCCTTGGCGCCTTGAACCTTGCCACTCCGCCCGGCGGCAGATTTTTTCATCGCTGACCTTGACGATGTCCACTGTCGAGCTAGACTCGTCGAAACATAACAAGTCAAGTTGTCGACTTGATAGCTGCTCTGGGAGGCGGAAGTGGTACCCAACTCGATCAAGGTTCCGGTGCCGTGGGAGTACGTGGCGCCGCACGGGGCGCTCTGCCTCGGGGTGGAGCCGGCCACCGACTTCGACAAGCGCGGCCAGGGCGACGACCAGCTCCGCGACAAGGAGACCGGCGAGCGGGTCTGGCTCGTGCGGGTGCTCGACCTGGACCCGGAAGCGGGCCGGTTCGGCGGGTCGAAGGAGTTCAAGGTCAAGGTCGTGGCGGCGCAGCAGCCGGTTCCGCCCGCGTCTGCGGTGCCGGGATATCCGCCGATGGTGGAGTTCACCGACGTGATGCTCACGCCGTACGTGGACTCGCAGCGCTGCAAGGGCGCAGCCACCAAGTGCCGGTCCCGGCTGGCCTGGTCGATCAAGGCCAGCGCCATGACCGCACCGCAGCAGGCAAGCCATGCGAAGGCTGCCTGACCTAGCTATCGCGTCCGGGAGCGGGGCCAACAACCGCCAAGAAGTCATCCCCGGTCCCGGGCGCTCAACCACCCACCTGCGAAGGAGAGGGCTGTGATGCCCAAGGTAGTCGACGCTGCCCGCGTCACCACACCGAGCAACACCGTATGGCGTACCTGCACCGGCTGTGACCAGACCAAACCGCTCTCCGCCAGCGTCGACCTGTGCCAGGTCTGCGTCCAGGCCGAGCCGGTGCCTCGGACGGTCGCCGAGATTCACGCCGCGACCGGCTGGGACATGGCCTACCGCTACGCCGAGCTCGTCGGCCGGATCGACGCGTGGGCCGAGCTGATCCCCGGTGTCAGCGACGCCGAGCGGCTGGAGCACATCCGGCATGCGCTCAAGACCCTTCACCCGTGCCGCCGCAACGAGGAGGGCCGATAGCCATGCCGCTGATCAACGTCATCCGGGGCGAAACGATCCCCGTTGCGCCGCTCAACGTCCGTACGCCCGTGGTCAAGTTCCCGATCTGGATGGTCGTCGTCTGGGAAGCGGTCAAGGCCCTGGCCTGGCTGGTCACCACCTACGCACGGCACTGGTACGCCACCCTGCCCACCACCGGCCTGACCTGGCTCTATCTTGCTCACGGGTGGCAGTGGCTCGCTGGGCTGTCCGGCGGGATCGCCGTCACCGCTACCGGTTGGGCGTTCGCGCACCGGCCGTCGTGGCTGCGGTTCGGCTGGTGGCCGATCCTCGCCCGCGCTCGGCGACTGCTCTACGGCCGGCGCTGGATGGCCGCGGTGGTCACTGCGAAGCTGTCGATCTCGTACGACAAGCGCACGATCATCCCGGAGATCCGCCGGGTCCGCTGCCGCGCTGGCTGTGATGAGGTCACCGTGCGGATGGTGACCGGGCAGATCCCGGACGACTTCGCCAAGGCGTCCGAGCGGCTGGCGCACACGTTCGGAGTCCGGCAGGCCAAGGCCATCCCCGGTCCGACCTACGCCACCGTGGTCCTGGTCCTGATGCGCGGCGACTCCCTCCAAGAGACGATCGAGCCGCTGCCGGTGCCCCACCGGCCGGACTTCACCGCCCTGCCCGTCGGCGTCCAGGAAGACGGCGACCTCTACCGGCTACGCCTGTTCGGCACGCAGGTCCTGATCGTCGGTGCCACCGGCTCGGGCAAGGGCTCGGTGATCTGGTCGATCGTGCGTGCGCTGGCCGGTGGCGTCGGCGCCGGGCTGGTCGAGCTGTGGGGCCTCGACCCGAAAGGCGGCATGGAACTGGGCATCGGCCGGCCTCTGTTCGCCCGGTTCGCGTCCCGTGACTTCGGCGAGATGGCCGCGATGATCGAGCAGGCTGCGGCCGTGGCTCAGGAACGGGCCGCTCGGCTGGCCGGGCACACCCGCCAGCACATCCCGAGTGCGGACGAGCCGCTGATCGTCCTGGTCATCGACGAACTGGCGAACCTCACCGCCTACCTGACCGAGCGACAGCTCAAAGACCGGATCAAGGCCGCACTCGGCATCGTCCTGACGCAAGGCCGGGCCGTTGGGGTGCACGTGGTCGCGGCGATCCAGGACCCGCGCAAGGAGGTGCTGCCGGCCCGTGGCCTGTTCCCGACCCGGATCGGACTGCGCCTGTCCGAACCCGCGGAGGTCGACATGGTCCTCGGCGACGGGATGCGCGACCGCGGTGCCCTCTGTGACCGCATCCCCCAAACCCAGCCCGGCATCGGCTACGTCGTCCTCGAAGGCGATCCGACACCGATGCGGGTCCGGCTGACCTACTGCGACGACGACACGGTCCGCGACATGGCGCAGCACTACGGACGGCTGCGGGTCATCGAGAGCGAACCCACCGGCGGTGCCGCATGACCGCGAACACCACGGGGGTGCGCTGCCTGACCGGCCACTGCACCCGCCCGGCCACCCACTGGCACGACGGCGGACCTTACTGCCTCGACTGCGCCTGGAACTGCATCAACGAGGAAGGCCGCACCGGCATCACACCAGCACCCGGCACCCCCGGCGATCTCGCTCGCTACTACACCGACCGCAACCTCGACCCTCACCCGCGAGGCCAGTCATGAACCCACCCACCAACACCGGCACCGACCGGTGGGAATCACTGATCCTGGCCGCCATCCTCACCACCGTCGCCGCGGCAGCCGGATGGGCGTCCTTCACCCACGTCCACGACTGGACCATGCGCCACGCCCCGGCCGGCACCCCCGACGCCTTCGGCTGGGTCAACGCCGTCATCTCCGAACTGGTACCCGTCGCGGCGCTGCTGACGATCAAGCATCGCCGCCGGACCGGTGCACCCATCGGCTACCCCCTGTTCCTGCTCATCGCCGCCGGCACGCTGTCGCTGTCGGCGCAACTGGCGGTCGCGCAACCGAGTCCATCGGGCTGGCTGCTGTCCGCCGTGCCGGCGCTGGCGTTCATGGCCCTGGTCAAGCTCGTCTTCACCACTCCGGCTGTGGCCCCTGAACCCGCCGCCCCGGTCTCGGCACCGCAGCCTGCGCCCGCTGCGGCTCCGGTGGCACCGACGGTGCCGGTCCGGCCGATCACCCGGCCCAACGGGGTACCGGTCATCGGGCAGGTGACCCGATGACCGCCCCCACCCTGCCCATCCCGGCCGAGACAGCGACGCCTCGACCGGGCTCCCGGGCCGCACGCCTCTCCCAACCGCGGGCCGTCGACGCGCTCAAAGACCTCGCCATCGACCACGGCGTCTGCATCCGCCCCGTAGCGCTGCGCCGCACCGACCTGACCACCGGCAAGACCGAACTCGTCGACCTGCCGTGCGGCGCCACCCTGGAAGCGAAGTGCCCGCCGTGCGCCAAACGGGCGCGGCGACTGCGGCAGGTGCAGATCCTGGAGGGTTGGCACCGCTCCGACGAACCGCATCCCGGACCGGCCCCGGTCACGCCGCGGCAACGAGACCTGATCACGGCACGGGCGCACCTGGAATTCGAGCGGGCCGCGGTCCAGCTCGTCGCGATGGAGCCGGAGGATCGGGCGGCGGAGATTGACCGCATCGACTCCGTGATCACCGCGGTCGAGCAGGAGATCGCCGCTGAGGGCTTGCGGGGCAGCATCGCCCCGGGCCACTCGCGCACCACCGAGGACGACGAGGTGGACACCCCGCGGCGGGTGCGATCTACGAAGCGACGGCAAGACGTGCCCGACCTGCCCCGGCAGAAGGTCGAGCCGCGCACGGTCGGCCGGACCTACACCGGCTCGGACGGCGTCGAACACCGCCCGTCGATGTGGCTGACCCTGACCTTGGACAGCTACGGGCCGGTGCACTCGATTCACCAAGGGCGGCCGTGCTCCTGCCGCCGCTGGCACACCAGCGATGACCCACTGCTCGGCACTCCGGTTGACCCCGCCCGATACAACTACCGGCAGGCGGCCTGGGATGCCGTGCACTTCCCGAGGCTGCTCGACCGGTACTGGCAGAACCTGCGCCGCGCGGTCGGCTGGAACGTCCAGTACGCCGGATGCGTCGAGCCGCAACGCCGCCTCGCCCCGCACGCCCACTTCGCCATCCGCGGCACCATCCCCCGCACGATGCTGGAACTGGTCGCCAAGGCCACCTACCACCAGGTGTGGTGGCCGCCGGCCGACCGGCTCCGGTACCCGATCGACCGACCACCGACCTGGGACAGCAAGACGGAGAGCTGGGTAGACCCGGACACCGGCCGGGCGCTGCCAACCTGGGACGAGGCCCTGGACGACCTCGACGCCGAACCGGACGCCGAACCCGCCCACCTCGTCCGGTTCGGCGCCCAGGTCAAGGCCAAAGGCGTCGCCCCCGGCACCCGCGACGCCGAGCGCACGATCGGCTACATCACCAAGTACGTCACCAAGTCCGCCGCCGACTGCCACCAGGTCACCAGCGACCCGCAACGCCAGCTCCTCGACCGGCTCTGGCACGAACTCCGGGTCACCCCCTGCTCCGAGCGCTGCGCGAACTGGCTGCTCTACGGCGTCCAGCCGAAGAAAGCGCACGGACGGCTCCGGCCCGGCCACTGCAAGGGCCGAGTGCACCAGAAGACCACCCTCGGCATCGGCGGACGCCGGGTGCTGGTCTCCCGCGACTGGTCCGGCAAGACCCTGGCCGACCACCGCGCGGACGCGCACGCCTGGGTCAAGGCCCTGCTCGGCATCACCACCGAGGAACCCGAACCCGACGCTGCGGAAAAGCCCGCGGTCGCCTGGGAGATGGCCCGGCACGACGACCCCGACCTGCCCGCACTCGAACACCGCCTCTTGCGGGCGATCTCCGAACGCATCCACCGCCGTGGGCAACTGAACGCCGCTCAGCAACGGGCCAGCGGCGATCCGCCCGGTGATGTCTCGGCAACTGCGGCGACCGATTCCGACGGCGAGGGGGACACCTGTGGATGACGAACTTCTGACGGTGGCTGAGCTGGCCCTGGTCCTCAAGGTGGAGGTCCGTTTCGTGCGGCGGCTCGTAGCCGAGCGGCGTATCCCGTTCACCAAGGTCGGCAAGTTCGTCCGGTTCTATCGCCGCGACGTGGCGGAGTTCGTAGCCGCGGGCCGCGTCGAGCCGGTCACCGTGGCGTGGTCCGACGGAAGGGCGGTCGCCTGATGGCAAAGCGACGCTTCGGCATGGTCCGCAAGCTGCCTTCCGGCCGGTACCAAGCCTCGTTCATCAACCCGGCCGGCGTTCGGCAGAACGCTCCGGACACCTTCAAGACCAAGACAGACGCGAGCCGCTGGCTGACCCTGGTCGAAGCGGACATCTCTCGGGGCACCTGGCTCGACGACCGGGCGGCGGCAGAACCGCTCGGCAACTACATGCGGGCCGTCCTCCGGGACAGTCCGAAGATCGGCGTTCGCTGGCGGGAGACCTGCGAACGGAACATGCGGCTGCACCTCGCTCCGCTGCTCGACATGCCGCTTCGCGCGGTGACGGCAATTCAGGTACGCGAGTGGCACGCGGCGGCCCTGCGCGGCAAAGGTGGCCGCACCTCTATCTCGCAGTCGTACCGCTTCCTCCGCATGGTCATGAACGTGGCCGTCCGGGAAAACGTGATCGCCAGGAACCCGTGCCAGATCCCCGGTGCGGGCGTAGTCCAGGCGTCGGAACGCCCGGTGGCCACTCCGGCTCAGGTGGTCGAGCTGGTCGAAGCGATCACGCCCCGGTACCGGACGGCGGTGCTGATCGCGGCATGGTGCGGACTCCGGCGGGGCGAGATAGCCGGCCTTCGCGTCGCGGACGTCGACCTCACCGAGCACACGATCACCGTGCGGAAGAACCGAGTCGAGCCGTTGCACGACCGTGGCAAGGCCCACGACAAAGATCCGAAGACTGAGGCAGGCAAGCGCACGATCTCCGTACCCCCGCATGTGATCCCGATCTTGCGCCTGCACCTGGACGAGTTCGCCGGGAGGGAGCGCCTGTTCATCAGCCGTGACGGCTCCCCGCTGCGCGGTCACACGCTCTATCAAGCGTTCGTCCGGGCGCGGAAGAGAGTCGGACTCGACAACCTGTCGTTCCACGACCTTCGGCACACCGGCCAGACTCTCGCCGCCCAGACCGGAGCCACGATGGCCGACCTGATGAAGCGGCTAGGGCACTCGTCGATGGCGGCGGCTCGGCGCTACCTGCACGCGGTCGACGGCCGGGACAAAGAGATCGCCAAAGCACTCTCCGCCCTGGCGGCTCACGGCGACGCTGCACGACTGCCTCGCACGGTCAGCACGAAAGCCGGGTGATGGATGCACGCCGGGCCGATGTTGCACGTTTACTGCACGCGGCCCGGTCTCACCCGTACTGACCTGGCCTTATGTCCCTGACTGAAAATCGGAAGGTCGGCGGTTCGACCCCACCCCTGGCCACCAGGCTCTTCGCCGGGCACTGAGCACCGTCCGCCTGCGGAAACGCACCGCCGAGTGATGGCCGACACATCGCTGCGAGCCGAGGCATGCCGAGTCCACCTCTTTCGAGGCAAGACGCGAAGCGGCGCCAGGGCCCCGCTATAAAGCGATCGCCACGGCCAAGAACCACACCTAACCTGACGGTCGCGTCACAGAGCGGGAGGTTTCGACCATGGCCATACCTCGCAAGGGCAGTCGTCTGATCACCGTCGGCGGCACGGTCTACCGCTGGGCGATCAGAGCCAAGCCGACCTACTGTCAGACGCTCGGCTGGAGACCGCTGACGTTCACCGTTGAGCAGGCCGACACCCCAGGACAGACTCTCTCCGTGAAGACCAGCTCGCCCCGGCTGGACAACTGGCTCAGCCTTGCAGGAGTGCCTGTAACGCCCCTGACTGTCGAACGGAGCGTCCGGGCCGCCCTCGCCGCCGGCTGGCAGCCGAATCGCACCGACGGCGTCTTCGTGCTCACACTCGTGGACTGAGATCATCGCGGCATGAGTCGGGCCAGAGTGGTGCATGCCCGATCGCTACTGCGGCCCATGGGGTCGAACTGGTGGCGGCCATCTGCCGCACGGTAGTCCTGATCGCCGCCTGGTGTGGGCCGCGCCGTGGCGAGATCGCGGGATTGTCAGTGTCGGCCGACGGCGACAGATCCGGCGCCACGGTTGTCGGGATCATTGGGCGGGAGACTGCCGTCCGATAAGGATCAGTTTCCGCGTGATTTCGGGGCATGTCCGGGCCACCGCGTTCGGCCCGGCGGTCGCCGGGCGGTCCGGTGCGGCGCGGGCCTCGCGGGGACCAGACGGGACTGCCCGTTTTCTGTGGGGCCGACTGGCGTACCGGAAACGGGGTTGAAAGAACCTGTCGGTCGGCGCGGACCTGGAGAAACACGGGTTTGGTTCGGGTTCTAGCCTGAGCGCATGCTCGTCGAATTGCTTCTGGCCCTGTTGGTGATCGCCGTGCTGTACCGGGTGATCAGGAGGGTCATTCAAAACCCGGTTGGGCGGTTCTGAAGATCTCCAGGGCGGTGACGGTGCGTAACACGCCGGGGAAGTCGGTCATGATCCGGTGGTAGCCG
>NZ_JBNZCE010000060.1:0-52712 GCF_050589265.1 Actinoplanes sp. G11-F43 | reverse complement strand
CTTGTTCTCGGCCGCCTGATCACTTGCGGTCAGCTCCTCGCATGAGCGGCCCGCCGAGCTGAGATCTTGGTGGATTTACCACCGAAAACGGTGGTAAATCCACCAAGATCTGCCAGGGCCGAGGCCGGGCGTGGACACGCGCGCCGAGAATTGACCACGAGCGGGCTCGCCACCAAGAAGAAGACTCAAATCGGCGGCAAAGTGACCAAGATCGACCCGGGGAGGACATTAGCGCGGAGAGGACATTGACACAGGAAGGGCATTAGCGCAAGAAAGGCATTAGCGCAAGGAAAGCGCGGCGCAAGGAAAGCATGGCGCAGGGAGGGCGCGGTGCGGGGAGGGCGTTGGCGCGGGGAGGGCATTGGTGCGCGGAATTGGCGGCAAGTGGACCCAAGGGGCGAGATGAAGGCCGAAGCTGCGGGAAACGATCATGCTTCGCCACGGGAGGACCTCGCTAGATCAACAGCGGACGAGATCAGACCGCCAGGAAGCGCGCTCACCCTCCACTGGTAACGGATGGATAACGAGAGCGCCGCACCGACCTTCACAGAGGTAGACATGTGTCTATTCCGTTACGGATTTGTTTCCGGATGAGGGAGTGACCATGGGTCTGCCGATCAGTCGTCGTGCCGTTCTGGCCACCGGGGCCGGAGTCGCCGCCGGAGTGGCTCTGCCGGGCAGCGCGGCCCTGGCCGGTGGCAGCAACAGCGTCACGTTCACGCTCGATGCCCGGACCCTTGACGGTGGGGAGCAGGTCACCTCGGTCACCCTGGACACCTCGCGGCTCGGCCGGATCGATCCGGCCAGTGTCACCGCCGGCACCTTCGCCGTGCATGTCACGGCCACCAGCCCGATCACGGGGACCACAGCGGGCTACGACCTGGACCGCACGGTCACCGCCGCCCGGATGGACCGGCGTGGGGACATCGTGCTCGACCTGAGTTCTGCCGAAGGTGCGGTCGGCGGCAACACCCTCGGGTATCTCGTCAGCAGGGGCCGTAACGTGCGCCTGACTCTGGCGTACACCATCAGGCAGTTGACGCCTTTGATCGTCAAGGGTCGACCGGTCACGATCGGGCGGTTCCGGCAGGGGCGGTTGGGTAATCCCGAGGTCGACGTGTACCGGCATCACGAGTCCGCGTCGGGGATGAGGTATCGGCTGTTCAGTCCCGGACAGCGCGGGCGCCGGCCGCTGATCGTCTGGCTGCACGGCGGTGGGGAGGGCGCGTCACTGCCGGACGGCTACTACGACAACGAGACGACACTGCGCGCCAACCGTGGGGCGCTCGGTTTCTCCACTCCGGAGGCCCAGCGGATCTTCGGCGGGGCGTATGTGGTGGCCCCGCAGAGTTTCTCCGCCTGGATGCTGGACGGCCCCCGGTTCGCCCCGCTGATCCAGGAGATCGTGACCGACGTGGCCCGCCGGCACCGGGTCGACCGCCGCCGGATCTACGTCGCGGGGTGCAGTAACGGCGGCTACATGGCGATGAAGATGACGACGGTCTACCCGGCGGCGTACGCGGCCTCGGTCCCGGTCTGCGGTGTGGTGGCCGGGAGTCCGCCGCTGATCCCGGACGCCGAACTGGCCGCGATCACCACCCCGACCTGGCTGGTCACGTCCCGCGACGACACCACCGTGGATCCGGTGGCGAATACCGTGCACGCGCACGATCTGATCGCCCGGTCCCGGATGACGCTCTACGACAACGTGATCTGGAACGGTCACCAGTTCCCCGGCCACTGGTCATGGATCTACCTGGCCCGCAACGACCGGGGTTTCTGGCAGTGGATGGCCCGGCAGTCGCGGCCCGAGCGCTGACAGGCCACGCAACGCCACCTCGGCCTACCTCGGCTTCACCATGGCCGGGCACATCCTCGGCCGCGCCACCGCCGAGACACCCGCCGCTTGAGAAGCCCCCCGGTCACTCGCAGAACGCCGGATGGCCGTCGATGCGGGTGACCGGGCCGGAGCCGTCCCGGTGCTCGCCGGTCCACAACAGGTCCGGCTCGGCCCTGGTGCGGATCGCGTAGAAGCCGAACACCTCGTCGTACTCACCGGTGGCCGTGGGGATCAAGGACAGGGCCTTGCTTACGGGCGTGGTGGTGCTCACCCCGTAGGGCAGGTCCAACCGTGCCGACATCCGGCCCGGTGTGACCGTCCAGGAGGCGACGGTCTCCGGGGCGCCCGCTTTCGAGGACACCGTCACGGTCAGGTTCTTCCAGATCAGAGCCCGTTGCCGTACGTCGGTGGGGCCGGCGAGTTCACAGGGTGTCATCTTCCGGACCTTGGTGGGACGGCCGAGCAGGGCGGTCACCTCGGCTCTCATCGTGGCGGCCGGACCGCCGATGGCCACGCTGCCCACCGCACCGGCGGTCAGCCTCAGGCGCGGCGGTTCGGCGGCCGGCGCGGGTGTGATCGCCGCGACGGCCAGGATCGATGTCGTCAACACGTGCATGCATGATCAACGGGTGAAACCGGGCTCTGGACACCGGAGGGGTGTGGCGGATAACACTGGTGACAGTGGATTCGGGTGGTGATCTCATGATCGCTCGCTGTTCGCGACCCTGGCGGGGTGTGCGGACGCCGCCGGCGCGGGAAGACACCGACGGCGACCGATTTGACCTTGGGCGAGAGAATCCCACCGATGAACACCGATAAGCCCACCCCCGATGCCAGTACGCCCGGCGAGACCGCCCCGGTCGACGAGGCGGCCGAACCGACCGTCGCCCTGACCGCTCCCGGTGACGGATCGCCTGCTGAGAGCCCCGCCGACGAGCCGACGGTGCTGCTGTCACCGGCCGCCGCCGAAGCGACTGTCGATCTGTCGGCCGCCGAGGCCGACGCGGGGAACGAATCGACTGCCGACGTGTCGGCGGATTCCGCCTCGGGGGTGGAGGAATCCGAGCCGACGGTGGTCCTGACAGCGACAGCGACCGGGGTGGCCGAGGAGACGGCCGAGGCAGCCGAGGAGACGGCCGCTCTCCCGGTGGAGAAGGCTGAGGCGACGGTCACTCCGCCGGTCGCGGCGGACACCGGCGAATCCGGCAGAACCGTCGCCCTGCCCGTGGAGAAGTCCGAAGAGACGGTCACTCTCTCCGTGGGTGAGGTAGCCGCGGCAGTGGCCGCCGCGGAGGCTGCCGAGAAGACCGCGCAGGTCACCGAAGCCCTGAAGGTCGCAGCGGCCGCGGAGGACGAGGCGACCGCGGTGATCTCCGGCGGGGACGAGGCGACGATTGCCCTGCCCAAGCCAAGGACCTCGCCGGAAGCGACGGTCGCCCTGCCGGTGTCGCGGGTGGCCGCGCCCGCGGCGGAACCGGCGACCGCCCCGGAGCCACCGGCCGTCCCGCTGACGCCGACGCCGTCCTGGGCCTCGCGGGCTGGTGAGTTCGTGCCGGCTTCCGGTGGGGAGTCGACGGTCGCGCTGCCGCCGGTACCCGCTCAGCGGTCCGCGCCGACGGTGACGCCGCCGCCCGCCGAGCCGACGATCGCGCTGCCGCTCGGCCCTCGGACCGACCCGGACGGGTTGGGGACCGCCCCGGCCGTACCGCCGCAATCGAGGCCGTTGAGTCGTCGCCGTCTGCTCTGGGCCATTCCGGCGATCGCCGGGACCGCCCTGGTCGGCGGGACCGTCGCCGCGCTGGCCGGGCGGGACACCCCGGCCGCCACCAAGGCGCCCAACCTGGTGGTCAGTGAGCCGCCCCCGCCGATCCCGTCGCCGGCGCCGACCACGCCCCGGCCCACCGCCCCGGTCATGAAGGTTCCGGTGCACACCCTGGCGGACTTCCGCAAGGTGGTCCCGGGTGACGACTTCCCCACCGACGCGATCGCGCTGACCATCGACGACGGGCCACACCCGGTGTGGACGCCGCAGATTCTGCGACTGCTGGAGAAGTACCACGTACCGGCGCTGTTCTGCATGATCGGCAACCAGGTGCTGGGGCATGAGCCGACCGCCCGGGATGTGGTCGCCGACGGCCACCACATCGCCAACCACACCTGGAGCCATCCGCTGAACGTGGCCGAACTGTCCGCCCGCAAGGCGCTCAAGGAGATCGACCGGGCCCAGGACAAGATCTACAGCACTACCGGGTACGCGCCCACCCTGTTCCGCGCCCCGGGCGGCGCCTGGTCCGACGGCCTGTCGAAGTCGGTGTCGAAGAGCAGTGTGATCCCGATGGACTGGACCACCGACCCGCGCGACTGGTCCCGCCCCGGGGTGGCTCACATCACCAAGCGCCTGATGGCCGCCAAGCCCGGTCAGATCCTGCTGTGTCACGACGGTGGTGGGGACCGTTCGCAGACGGTGGCCTCGTTGAGGAAGGTGATCCCGGCGTTGCAGGCCAAGGGTCTGAAGTTCGTGGCTCTGGTCTGATCACCGGATGCCACACGCATCGTCGTCGGCTGATCTGATCGGCCGGTACCCGCCACCGGCGACCGGGGCGGGCCCGAGCAGCGTCCGTCATTCCGGCGGGGTGGCGCCTCCGGTGGCCGTCTTGACCGCCGTGGCGATCCGGCGTGACGCCGCGAGGTCGGCCGGGTCCAGGCGGCCGATCAGGTATTCGCGGACCGCCGCGACGTGGCCCGGGGTGGCCGCCTCCACCACCCGGTAGCCCGCGTCGGTCAGGGTGGCGACGGTGCGCCGGCCGGGGCAGGGACCCGGGCACGGGCCGGCAGCCCGCGTTTCTCCAGCCGGCCGACCACGTGGGAGAGCCGGGACAGCGACGACGAGGTGCGGGCGGCGAGTGCCCGCCGCACGGTGCCGAGCAGGAGCATCCGCCGGCTGCGCTGGCCGGCCCAGAGTGTCCGGACGGCCGCCGGCCAGCAGCTGGCCGAGCTGGTCGCCGGGTGTCCGATGGTGGGTGAGGCCGAAGCCGTCCACTGGTTGCCTCCGCCCGGACCGATGGGCGTCCACATGGACGCCTGTCGGTGAATCTAGTCGTCGGGGACCCACCGGAGGATGTCTCCGGGCTGGCACTCCAGGACCCGACAGATCGCGTCCAGGGTGCTGAACCGGATGGCTTTGGCACGGCCGTTCTTCAGGACCGAGATGTTGGCGGCGCTGATGTTGACCGCGGCCACGAAGTCACCGACCGACATCTTGCGCTTGGCCAGTTGCACGTCGATGTCGACGATGATCGCCATCAGACGACCTCGTCCAGCTCGCTGCGCAGCGCGATCGCCTTCCCCAGCAGGTGACGGCCGACCAGGGTGAGCAGGAGCAGGGCCACCGACCCGGCCACCGAGGCGGCCGAGCCCATCCACAGGCCGATCACCTCCATGCCGTCGGCGGGTGACGGGATGTCCGCGAACGTCACGTACACCAACAGCACGAAGGTCACCACCGCGGCGCCGGCGGCCGCACCGAGCAGCACGTTCACCCAGGTCATGGCGGGTGGCTCGAAGACCGAACCGGCGCCCGCCCGGTGCAGCAGCAGGATCGACGCGACGATCCACGCCTGGACGCAGAGGACGAAGAGGATCGCCGCCGTGACCAGCGGGACCCGCAACGGCTCGTACGGCGGGAACCGCTCCACCTCGTCGGCGGCCACCGCCGGGATCAGGACGGTCTGCGCCCAGATCCCGGCGAGGAGCACGAACCCGAGGAACGCCTGCAGCAGGACCACCAGTGTGCGATGCATATATCGATATTCGATATCCAGCCATCGAAAGTCAAGCCATAAGACTCGAATATCGGAACACGATGGCTGGCTCACCGGTCAGCCGGCCCGGTTGTAGAGGCGCTTGGCCCACAGGTAGCCGACAGCCGCGATGCCGGCGCACCAGGCCAGCGCGATCCACACCGTGCCGCCGAGTGGGGTGCCCATGAGCAGGCCGCGCACGGTTTCGATGATCGGGGTGAAGGGCTGGTACTCGGCGAACCAGCGGATGCCCGCCGGCATCGAGTCGGTGGGGACGAACCCGCTGCCCAGGAACGGCAGCAGGATCAGCGGCATCGGCGTGTTGCTGGCCGTCTCCACCGTCTTCGCCGCCAGGCCCAGCGCCACGCACAGCCAGACGAACGCGAACGCCATCACGGTCAGGAACCCGATCGCGGCCAGCCACCCGAGCGGGCCGGCGGTGGGACGGAAGCCGACCAGCACGGCCACGCCGGTGACCACGGCCACCGCTAGCATCGCCTGGATCACGCTGCCGAGGACATGGCCGGTCAGGACCGAGACCCGGGCGATGTGCATGGTCCGGAAGCGCATGATGACGCCCTCGGTCATGTCCATCGCCACCGAGATGGCGGTGCCCTGCACGGCCGCCATCACCGTCATCATGATGATCGCCGGCGCCACGTAGTTGGCGTAGTCGGCCCGCCCGCCGCCCTCGCCGAGCCCGGCGCCCAGGGTGCCGCCGAGCACGTAGACGAAGAGCAGCAGGAAGACGACCGGCATCAGGACCAGCGTGAGCGTCATCGACGGATAGCGGATCATCCGCCGGAGGTTGCGGCGCAGCATCGTCGCCGAGTCGCGCAGCGGATGCGGCCGGGGAACGGCCGGGGTCATCGTCGTCATCGGGAGGCGGCCTTTCGATCGGTGAGGGCGAGGAAGACGTCGTCCAGGTCGGGCGTGTGCACGGACAGTTCGCCGACCTCGACGGCCCGCTCGTCGAGGCGCCCGATCAGGGTCTTGAGCGCGGTCAGGCTGCCGTCGCTGGGCACCCGCAGGGCGAGGGAGTCGTCCTCCCGGGTGGCGTCGCCGAGCACCCGCAGGGCGGCGCTGAGGCGCCGCTCGTCGGCGAACCCGAGACGGACGTGCCCGCCCGGGATGCGCCGTTTCAGGTCACCGGGGGTGCCCTCGGCGACGATGCGGCCGCCGTCCAGGACGGCGATCCGGTCGGCGAGTTCGTCGGCCTCCTCCAGGTACTGCGTGGTGAGGAAGATGGTGACGCCCCCGGCGACCAGGGACCGGACGATCTGCCACACCTCACGCCGGCTGCGCGGGTCGAGCCCGGTGGTCGGCTCGTCCAGGAAGATCACCCGTGGGCTGCCGATCAGGGTCATCGCCAGGTCGAGGCGGCGCGTCATGCCGCCGGAGTAGGTGCCGGCCGGTTTCCCGGCCGCCGTGGTCAGGTCGAACCGCTCCAGCAGCCGGGTGACACGCTCCCGGCCCTCGCCGCGGGGCAACTGGTTCAGGTCGGCCATCAGCCGCAGGTTCTCCGCGCCGGTGAGCAGCTTGTCGACGGCGGAGAACTGGCCGGTCACGCCGATCGCGGCTCGCACCGCGTCCGGCTCGCGGGTGACGTCGTGGCCCTCCACCCGGATGTCGCCGGCGTCCGCGCCGACCAGTGTGGAGAGGATCTTGACGGTGGTGGTCTTGCCCGCGCCGTTGGCGCCGAGCAGGGAGAAGACGGTGCCCCGGGGCACGTGCAGGTCGATGCCGTCGAGGACGGTGTGGTCACCGTAGGCCTTGCGCAGCCCGGTGACGGAGATCGCGGCGGTCATGGTGGGTCCTCTCGGCCGGAAGCTAGCGGGATCGGTGGATGCGGATGTCGCCGTGGGAGGTCCGGCCCCGCACCTCGACGGTGTCGTCCGCCTCGCCGGGGCCGGGTGCGTCCGCCAGATCGGTCCGCACCTTGCCGAACGACGTGTCCACCTCGAGCCAGGCGGCGGTGCCCGCGGCGACGCCGACCTCCAGGTCGCCCATCGAGGTGCCGAGCGTGATCCGGCCCCTGATCACCTCGCCGAGCCGGATGTCGCCGCTGGACGTCCGGGCGTCGACCCCGGCGCCGGCCCGGTCGACCCGGATGTCGCCGTTGGCCGAACGGACCTGCACGTCCCCGGAGGCCTGGTCGAGGATCGTCTCACCGTTGGAGTTGCGGATCACCGCGGTGCCGTCGACCTCGCCGATCTGCACCTTGCCGGAGCCGGTGGTGATCTCGGCGTGACCGGTGACGGAGCCGACGGTGACGTGCCCTGCCGAGGTGTTCACCCGGAGCGGGCCGCTGCGCTCGATCCGGATGTGCCCGGCGGAGGTCTTGACCCGGGCCTCGCCGATCCGCCCGGCCCCGGCGAAGTCGCCGGATGCGATCTCGGTGCTGATCCGGGAGTTTTCCGGCAGGCCGACGGTCACCTCCACGGAGCGGCTCTTGCGGGAGAAGTCGAAGGTGCGTTTCGGCGCGATGACCCGCAGCACCCCGTCGGCGAAGTCGACGCGGATCTGGCGCGCGGCCTCCACGTCGGACTGGTCGCCGGGGTCGCTGGGCTGGACGTCGACCACGGTGTCGGCACGGTCGGAGGCGGTGACCCGCACGTCGCCGATGGCCAGCTCGATGATGACGTCGATCGATGCGGGAGTGTCGAAAACAGGCATGGTTGTCCCCTCGAAGTGGGTCGGTGGAGCGTCCCCGCAGGTCAGGGACGCCTGAGGTGGCCGGGCTCGGCGACGCGATCCACGCGCCGGAACCCGGGCCGGACCGGGATCAGCGAACCCAGCCGGTGAAGGTCCTGCTGGATCGGGTGGTGTCACCCCGCGGCTCCGGCCGCGCGGTGTGGGCGGGCTGCTGCAGTGATGCGGCGGCGGCCCGGACGAGCCAGGCGTTGACCGAGCGCCCCTCCTTGGCGGCGGCCTCCTCGACGGCGGCCTTGAGCTGCTCGGGCAGGCGCACGTTGATCCGGGCGGACGGGCCGTCCTCGCCGAACAACGGCTCGGCCTCGGGCGCCGGAGCGGCCGGCTCCGGCGCGGCGGATGGGACGGGTGGCGGGGTGACGACGAAGTCCGGGTCTCGGCCACGCAGGCGCAGCTCGACCGAACCGGGGGCGAGGTCGCGGGTGATCTCGTCAGCGGCGGCCGACAGCGTCTCCAGCAGGGTCATCCGGATCGCCGACTCGAGCGATCCGGTCAGGCGCTCGACCAGCGCACGCGCCTCGTCGCCGCCGGCCTCGGCAAGGGTCGCGAACTCACGGCCGAGATTGCTCACATGCACGGTCAAGTCCATGACGCCATCGTGGCACAGCAGTGGTGCCACATCAAGAAGTTTCTGTGCCACACTGGCACCATGATGGCATCAGTGCCCGAGGGCGACCTTCAGCAGCGACACTCCCGCAGCCGCTCCGGCCAGGGCGAATCCGGCGATCAGCGTCCGCAGCGAGGCTCGCCGCGACCGCAGTCTCTCGATCAGCAGACCGATGAGCGCCATCCGGAAGAGCAGCCACCCCTCCGCGCCGAGGACCGCCGCCCGCTCCGGGATCCACCCGGCCCCACCGGCCACGAAGAGCAGCACCGGCACCAGCCCGGATGTGACGATCGGCAGCGCGTCCCGCAGCTCGTGCAGCAGGTCCGCGCGGCTCATCGGCTCCTCCGACCGCACGTTGTGGCCGACCACGTCGGCGAAGACGTGCGCGACGAAGGTCGACACCGCCGTCCCCAGCACCAGCAGCGCCGCGTGCCCGTGGTGCAGGTCGCCGGTGGTCAGCGGCACGGTCGCCGCGAAGACCAGGATGTTGCCGTAGACATAGGCCGAGATCCGCGCCGCCGCCTGCCCGCGGGTCAGAGCCGGATCCGCCCGGTACCGGATGATCCGGTACCGCCTTCCTCGATCTCGCATGCCTCCACCGTCACATGCCGGCTCGCCCTCACCCGGCTGGACAGGCCAAGAGATCAAGCCGATCTGGTTCGGGATGGGCCCACCGCCCGCAGGCACCGCGCCACCTCGCTGCGCCGGGTCACGCCCAGTTTCCGGAAGACACTGGTCAGATGCTGTTCCACGGTGCTGGCCGTGACACACAGCCGGGCCGACGTCGTCCGGCCGGACCGACGCGCACACGCCCGCGTGGTGCCCGGCGGCCAGGACCCGGCCGGCGAGCACGTGTGGCAGAGCCCGCTCCCCCGCCGTGGACAGGCCGAGGACGAACGGCGACCGAGCCTCCAGGAACCCTTCGGCCAGCACTCCCGGCGAGCATTGCAGGCTCAGCCCGGGACGATCCACGAGATCGAGGATCCGGGCGGCCGGCAGCGGGACGGTTCCGCCCCGCAGGTGGATCACGGCCCGGTGGACACCGGTCAGGGCGTCGAGCGTCTGCCGGAGCGGCTCCTCGTCGGCGGGCGTGGTCACGCTGATCGTCACCTGGTCCGGCAGCAGATCGCGGTCGACGACCGTACGCAGGAAGGCATGGTCCTCGGCCCGCACCGCGGGCGATCCGACCTCGATCTCGCACAGGCCGGCCTGGATCAGCTGCCGGAGGACGGTGAGCCGCCGCGCCACACTCATCGGCCGCCCGCCGCTCAGATCGGTGGCCAGCCACCGCGGCGCCGAGGCGACCGCCGTGTGCCGAAAGGGATGCACCGACGGGGACGGGCGTCGCGATGATCCGCCTCTGGGTTCCACCGGGCCATCGTCGGCGGGTCCGCTATCGATCCACCTTCGCCCCTCTATCGTGTGCCGGTTCAGCAGGCGACGCCCGGGCTTCGGCCAGCAGGGACAGCGTCCGGGCCTCGAAGACCGGGACCCGGATCCCACGGAACGCGGCCAGCGCCCACTCCAGGCCGGCCACCGCACGGTCCGTTTCGCCTCGGGTCAGGGCCAGTTCGCTGAGGGCCAGGACGATCCGGGCCTCGATCAGTTGTTCGCCGATGTCTCCGGCCAGAGCTCGGGCCTCGGTCAGCGCGGCCTCCGCCCCGGCCTGGTCGCCGCCGCGCGGGTGGCCAGTCCCAGCCCGTGCAGGAGGTAGGCACGGCCGATCGGGTCGCCGAGGTCACGTTCCGCGGCCAGTGCCTCGCCGAACCGGGCGGCGGCCCCGGCCGGATCGTCCGCGGCCAGGCGGGCGTGGCCGAGCAGGTGCAGCAGTTGTGTCTCGATGCGCCGGTTGCCGGGCTCCCGGCTGAGGGCGAGTGCCTGGAACAACAGTTCCGCCGCGCCGGCCGCGTCGCCCCGGTCCCGTTCGACCTGTGCCAGGTTGCCCAGCATGTACGCCTCCGCGGCACGGTCGCCGATGTCGTGCAACACGGTAAGGACCGTCCGGTACCAGCGGACGGCCTCGTCCGTGTTGCCCTCCATCCGTTCCAGCCAGGCGAGGCCCCGGTTGGCCATCGCCACGGTGAGAGCGTCGTCGACCGAGCCGGGCGGGGTGACCGACGCGGCCACCGCGAGCGACTCGCCGAACAGGCGCCGGGCGTCGGGCAGCCTGTTCTCGATCACCGCCAGCAGTCCGGACGACATCAGGATCGCCGCCTGGCCCCGCGGTTCACCGGCCTGCCGGGTGACGGCCAGCGCCACCTCGTGGGTGGCGCGCCAGTCGGTGCGGTAGATCCGCGCCTCGAAGGTGGTGGACATGCTGATCGCCAGATCCCAGCACAGGTCGGCGGCGCCGGACCGGGCCGCCTGGTACACCCCGTCGGTCAGGGTCTGCCGTTCCTTCCATCTGCCGCAGCAATTCGCCGGGTTCCAGGCCGAGCTCGTCGATCAGGACGCGGCGGGCGGTCCGGTACTGTTCCAGCGCCTCCGCCTGCCGCCCGGGCCGCCTCGACCAGCCGCTCGTGGTCGAGCAGGTCCACATCGGTGGTGTCCAGCGGATAGCCCTGGTTGCGGGTGACGAGCCGGCCGTCCGGGAGCAGCCGCCGGAGCGCCGACACGCAGATCTGCACCTGGGCCCGGGCGCTGGCCGGCGGCTCCGCCCCATAGATCGCGGCGACCAGACGGTGCACCGGCACGGTCCGCCCGGCCTCCAGGGCCAGGCAGGCGAGCACGATCCGCTGGCGGGCACCACCGAGATCGAGATGCCGCCCGCCGACGACGACTTCGAGCGGGCCGAGCACCCGGTACTCGACCCGGACGTGCTCAGCCAATGCCGGTACCCCCGTGTGTCGGTCACGAGGTTACCGCCCGGTCAGGAAGCGACCGCCCGGTCCCGGTCCCGGTGCCGGAGTGGGATGACCGTGCCGACGGCGATCAGGGCGAGGCCGAGTGCGGTGAACGCGCACGCCACCGGGATCCGCCACGGGTCGCCGACATACAGTGCGGCGAACCACAGCCGTTCGGTGCTGCCGTCGATGATCATCCAGAGTGGGATCAGGCCCTGTGGGAAGAGCGGGATCCAGCAGAACGTCCAGATCAGGGTGACCAGTGTGGACGTACGTTTGGGCAGGGGTGGTGCCGGCGACCGGCCGCGACCGGCCCGCACCGCGGAACCACCGCGCATGTGGGCGAGCATCTCCGGCCCGGTGGCGCTCAACCGCCGGATGGCCAGCCGCCCGCCGTGGACGGTCAGCCAGGCGCCGGTGGCGAGGCCGGCCGGGACCGCCGCCCAGGTGAGCAGGGGCAGGTCGAGGCGGGTGCCGGCCCAGGCGACCGCGACGGCCGGCAGCGCGGTCAGGCTGACCAGCAGCAGCGCCC
This sequence comes from Actinoplanes sp. G11-F43, assembly GCF_050589265.1. Taxonomy (NCBI): domain Bacteria; kingdom Bacillati; phylum Actinomycetota; class Actinomycetes; order Micromonosporales; family Micromonosporaceae; genus Actinoplanes; species Actinoplanes sp. G11-F43. Next base: position 40,378 of record NZ_JBNZCE010000060.1, on the reverse strand, counting down.
CGATGACCTGCCCGAAGGCGGGGCCGGCTTCCAGGGGGTTGCCGCTGCGGCGGTTCGGTTCCAGCACCGGGACGAGGGCGTACACCGAGAGCAGCACGATCAGCCCGGCGCCGCCGCCGAGGGTGGCGGCGAGCAGGCCGAGCGCCCACGGCCAGATCTGCGCGGTGCCGCCGTAGAGCAGGCCCGCGACGGTGACGGCCACGGCGAGCGGGCCCACCTGGAGCAGCCAGGCGATCTGACGGCCGCGGATCTCGGCGTGTTCCCGGCCGGGGGCGGTCAGGCTCAGCCACAGCGCGGTGCCGTCGAGGCCGAACAGGTTGGCCGAGACGGCGGCGGCCATCACCACCACGATCACCCCGGTCCAGGGCAGCATGCCGCGCCAGTCGATGATCAGCGGGACCAGGGTGTAGAGCACCCCGAAGAAGACCGCGTAGTAGAAGAGGTGGGTGCGCATCAGGTCGCGGGACCAGGTGCGCAGTTCCTTGGCGGCGACCACGCCGACGGCACCGCGTTCGGTGAGCCGGTCGAGCACCGGGTGCCGGCCGCCGCCGCGGGGCACCCACTGGGCCGGCCGGGTGGTGGTGCGGCGGACCAGCAGGCGGGCCCAGGCCAGCAGGGCACCGGCGATCAGTACGGCGAGCCCGCCCAGCGTGGCGGCCACCAGCGGCCAGTCCCCGGCGCCGGCCGCCTCGATCGCGACGAGTCCCCACGACGACGGCAGCCACTGGAGCACGGTGGAGAACCCGGGCGGGAACCCGTAGGTGAACAGCTCCGATTCCACAGCCGCCCAGATCACGATCCAGGACTGGTTGAGGATCACCGCCATCGCCGCGTTGACCAGGGCGGACAGTACGGCGCCGAGGCGGGACCGGACGGTCACCGCGAGCAGTCCGACGACCAGCCGGGACAGCACCAGGACCAGGATGAGCTGCAGGACGACGGCGACGGCGGAGACCAGCACGGCGAGGATTCCGTGCCCGGCCGCGTACACGGTCAGCGACAGGAACGCGATCAGGCTGACCGCCGGCGCGATCCCGGCGAATCCGGCGACGAGCAGCCCGAAGGCGAGCCGCAGCGGCGGGATCGGCAGGAGCGCGAACTGTTCCGGGCGCAGGCTGTCGGCGCCGCCGCCGGTGTAGACCGGGCCGAGGATCCAGCCGAACATCCAGCCGGCCAGCAGCACGGCGAGCAGATCGGCGCGGACCGCTTCGGGGGCGAGCCCGCTGCCGGCCACCACGATGGTGCCGGCCGCCAGCAGCAGGCCGGCCAGCCCGCCGGCGAACATGTTGGCGGCGCGGGCGCCGGTCAGCGAGTGGGCCAGCACCCGCAGGCGCATCGAGATCAGGACGCCAGCCACGACGGCGCCCTCCGTGCGGTGTCACCGGCGCCGACCAGTGTCACGAAGCGGTTCTCCAGGCTGTCGCCGGCGCGCACCTCGTCCAGGGTGCCGGCGGCCACCACCCGGCCGGTGGCGATCACCCCGACGTGGTCGCAGAGCTGTTCCACGAGGGCCATCACGTGGCTGGACAGGATCACCGAGCCGCCGCCGTCGACGAAGCCGCGCAGGATGCCGCGGATGGTCATCGCGGAGACCGGGTCGACCGCCTCGAACGGTTCGTCCAGCACCAGCAGTCGCGGGCCGTGCAGCAGGGCGGTGGCCAGGCCGATCTTCTTGCGCATGCCGGTGGAGTAGTCGTTGACCAGGGTGCGTTCGGCGCCGAGCAGGTCCAGCAGGTCGAGCAGTTCCTCGGCCCGGCCGGCCGCGGTGTCCCGGTTCAGGCCGCGCAGCCGGGCCAGGTAGACCAGCAGTTCCCGGCCGGTGAGCCGTTCCGGCAGGGCCAGGCCGTCGGGCAGCACCCCGATCCGGGCGCGGGCCTGGACCGGGTCGGCCCACACGTCGGTGCCGAACACCCGGGCCGTGCCGGCGTCCGGCCGGAGCAGGCCGACGGCCATCGACAGCGAGGTGGTCTTGCCCGCGCCGTTGGGACCGACGAGACCGTAGAAGGAGCCGGCCGGCACGGTCAGGGTGACGTCGTGCACCGCGGTCTTGGGACCGAAGTGTTTGACGAGCCCGGTCAATTCCAGAGCGGCGGCGGGACTGTCCGGTGTGGGCAAGAGTGCTCCTGTGGGGACGCTGAGTGAGGGGAATCGATCATAGGCAACCGCGATTACCGGATCCCATCCCCGGCCGCCCCCTAAAAATCGCCTGAGCAGGCGCTAACCTTGCCCCGTGCCACGATCATCATTGACCGCCGTCGTCCGCCCGGCCACCGCGGCTGATGTGAGCAGCATCGCGACGATCTGTTCCACGGCCTACCGCGACACCTACCGGGAGTTGCTGCCGCCGGGCTACATCGAACGCAGCGTCACCGAGTTCTACAACGAGCCCCGGGTGACCGCCGAGATCCCCGCGGCGCCGCCGGAGTGGTTCGGCTACCAGGTGGTCGAGCGGGACGGCCGGGTGCTGGGTGCGGCGGGTGGCGGGATGACCGGCCGGGCCGCGGGTGAGCTGTCGCTGGTCTACCTGGAGGCGTCCGAGCGCGGCCGGGGGCTGGGCACACTGCTGCTGGACCGGGTGACTGATCAGATCCGGTCGGCCGGTGGCACCGAGATGTGGGTGTCGGTCTTCCTCGGCGATCAGACCGGCATCGGTTTCTACCGGGCCCGCGGCTTCCATCCGGTGGAGACGGTCCGGGCCGCCCTCTCCCGGGTCGACGATCACATCCGCAGCCTGCGGATGCGCCGCGAGATCTGACCGAGCGTGCCGACTTCCGGCCCGATCCGGACCGGAGAAAACCACACGATCCGCGGTGCGAGCGGCCGGCGTTGATCTCCGGGTCCGCTGCTGATGTCAAACCCGCGGCGGTACGCCCGGCGGCCCCACGAGGATCGGGTCGCTCGGTGTCGTCCGCGCGACGTGGGCGGCACACCGGACCGTCCGGCGTCCGCCGGGCGAATGCGGTGGTCACCGCATCACGGGGCGGACGCCGGGCCGGTTCCGGAGTGGACGTCAGGCGTCGAGGGCGGTCCGGTAGGCCGCCGAACCGATCAGCTCCATCGACACCTGGAGGCGTTCCAGGCTGACGTTCTTCGCGATGGTGTCCTCCGGGCTGTGGTAGGGCGGCTCCAGCAGGGCCGGGGACTCCTCACCCCGCCAGGAGAAGTTCGCCGAGGCGATGCCGACCTCCTGGAACGACTGGTGGTCGCTGGACCCGCGCAGGGTGACCGGCGAGATCCGCGGGGCATACCCGAGCCGGTCGGCGGCCGCGGCCACCCCGTCGGTGGCCCGGTTCGGTTCGCCGGTGTAGGACAGCAGCCAGTACCGGGTGGCCGGATCCCAGCTGGTGGCGACCATGTCGTTCTGGTAGACGGCCAGGATCCGGTCACGTTCGGCCTGCGGCAGCTGGGAGACGTAGTAGCGGGAGCCGATCAGCCCGCCCTCCTCCGAACCCCAGAGCGCGAACCGCAGGGTGGCCGCGGTCGGCAGCCGGCGCAGCACCCGGGCGATCTCCAGGGTGAGCACGGTGCCGGACCCGTCGTCGTTGGCGCCGGGCGCGCCGATCACCGTGTCGTAGTGGGCGCTCACCATCACCACCGGCCCGGTCCGCTCCCGGCGGCGCCGCTCGGCGAGCACGTTGTGCGAGGTCAGCCCCCGGTGCGCGACGGTGGACACGGTCAGTTTGAGCCGCCCGCCGGCGGCCAGGGCACGCAGCCGGTGCTTCTGCGCCTGGGCGACCCCGACCACCGGGATCGGCACCGGGCTGCCCGCCGAACCGGGCAGCTGCGGGCTGAACGCCGACGCCCGGCGCGGTTCGACCAGGTCGGCCGGGAGCAGGATCACCGCGGCGGCGCCCCGGGCCACGGCCTGGGCGACCACCGTCTCCCGGGTGGCGACCAGGTAGTCGATCAGCAGGACCTTGCCGGTCACGTCCTCCGGGTAGTCGGCGGGCCCCCCGGCACCGGCGTCCAGCACATCCCCGCGGACCTTGACGTCCAGGGCGGCGTGCGGCGAGGCGCCGGCCTGCCAGCACAGGTCGCGGGGCAGGCCGCGCGGGGCGTCCAGCTGGGCCAGGAACTTGTCGGCCACCGGGAACGGCTGCAACGTCACGTCATACCCCAACCGGTCGAGCACACCGGAGAGATAATCGGCGGCCCTCTTCTCCGACCGGGTGCCGCCGATCCGGGGCCCGATGCCCTCGGACAGGACCCGCAGGTCCTTCAGCGCCCGCTTGGCCGACACCTGCCGTACAACCTGAAGATCGGAAGCGGTCAGACTGGGCGGGCGAACCGCCCCCGGCCGCTGCTCCCCGGCGGCCCAGGCGGGTGCGGGCAGCGCGACGGTCGCCGCGCCACCGATCGCCATGGTCAGCATCCCGCGGCGGCTCAATGAAGGCTTAGTGGTGTCCAAGTCTCCCCCTCGCTGAAGAGATCACCGATCCCGGTCGGGATGACGATCCACGTGAAGGAAAGACTATGGTCGATATAGCCATCTAACAATGAGCAATGTCATCGTGACGGTCCGCCCCGAAGCGCACATAACAGAGCGAAGAGTCACTCACCCCACCCACGCCACCGAGGCCGGGAAACGCTCGCCAGCCTCCTCATGCCCCACCTGGACCACGGCCGACCCCCTGCACAAGCGTTCGCTTCATGAGCGAACTCGGCAAACCCACCACAGTTTCGAGCTCCCGACAGCCTGGCCGCTCGCCGCGAATTCCCCACGCGAGCGCCACTCCCAAGCCAATCTTGGTCGATTTGCCACCTTTTCGAGCCTTCTCCTCAGCTGCCGGCCCGCTCGCGGTCAATTCCCCGCGCGAGTGCCCGCCCCCCAGCCCCACCCTGGCCGATCTTGGCGGATTTACCACCGCTTCGAGCCTTCTCCTCAGCTGCCGGCCCACTCGTGGACACTTCCCCGCGCAAATGTCCGCCCTCCAGCCCCACCCTGGCCGATCTTGGTGTATTTACCACTGGAAACGGTGGTAAATCCACCAAGATCTCAATTGATCTAGTCGCCCGCGCGAGGGATTGACCGCAAGTGATCAGGCGGCCGAGAGCGAGGCTCATCTCGGTGGCAAATCGACCAAGATCGCCGCCGAACAGCCGCCCCGCGCGAGGGGTCAACCGGAGCGCGGCACGGAACCTGATGAAAGGGGCATGAACGGAAGATGGGCGGGCGCGAGGCGGAACCGCGGGACGGTGACGGAGCGCTCACGCCCGGCGGTCGCGGTGCGGTCCGGGCGGGCCGCCCTCCTCGCGGGGAGGAGACGGGACCGTTCGGTGGGTCGTACCGTCAAAGGGTTTCCGAGAGGACGCCCTCCCGCTCCCGGTAGACGGACCCGGTCTCGGGGCAGACCCAGGTGTTGCCGCCCTCGGCGACCAGGGGCCGCCCGGCCCGGCCGACCCAGCCGATCCGGCGTGCCGGGACGCCGACGACCAGGGCGAAGTCGGGGACGTCGGTGGTGACGACCGCGCCGGCGGCGACCAGCACCCAGCGACCCACGGTGACCGGTGCGACGCACACGGCGCGTGCCCCGATCGCCGCGCCCTCACCGACGGTGACGCCGACGGCGGTCCAGTCGTCGCCGGTCTTGAGGCGGCCGTCGGGGGTGACGGCGCGTGGGTATTCGTCGTTGGTGAGCACCGCGGCCGGGCCGATGAAGACGCCGTCGCCGAGGCGGGCCGGTTCGTAGACGAGCGCGTGGTTCTGGAGTTTGCAGTTGTCGCCGAGCACCACGCCGGGGCCGATGTAGGCACCGCGGCCGACGGTGCAGTCGCGGCCGAGGACGGCGTCCTCGCGCACCTGGGCGAGATGCCAGATCCGGGTGCCGGCCCCGATCACGGCCTTCTCGTCGACGTCTGCGGTGGGGGCGATCATGGGCGGCCTCTCTCCGGTCGAATAGCGGGCCACAGGGTAGTACCCGGAGACGCCGATCGATGTCGGCTACCTGACGCGACCGTCCATTCTGGCCGTTGGGTGGCCCCGCCGATGGCCGTCAGGGGCGGGGCGCTTGACCGAAGGTATCGGCCTCACCCCCAGCAGAGTCCGAAATCCATTCATCGTCTGGCGTCCGGCCACAGAGGATCGATAGCTTTCCCGACGGACCGCGTCCCCGTCCTTCGATGAAAGAGATCTCCGTGACTTCTGCTATCGGCGTGGCTGTCGTCGGGGCCGGCTACTGGGGCCCCAACCTGGTCCGCAACTTCCAGGGCAGCCCGTCCTTCCACCTGCGCTGGCTCTGTGATCTGGACGTCGAGCGGGCCCGCCGGGTGCTCGGCGGCTACTCCACCGTTCAGGTGTCGGCCGACCTGGACGAGGTGCTCGCCGACCCGTCGGTGCATGCGGTCGCGATCGCCACCCCGGCCGGCACCCACCTGCCGGTGGCGATGGCCGCGTTGCGGGCGGGCAAGCACGTGCTGGTCGAGAAGCCGCTGGCCGCCACCCATGAGGAGGGTCTGGCGCTGGTCGAGGAGGCGGACCGGCGCGGCCTGACCCTGATGTGCGACCACACCTACTGCTACACCCCGGCGGTGCTGCGGATCCGCGATCTGCTCGCCGCCGGCGAGCTGGGCGAACTGCACTTCCTGGATTCGGTACGGATAAACCTGGGCCTGGTCCAGCGGGACATCGACGTGATCTGGGATCTGGCGCCGCACGACCTGTCGATCCTGGACTTCGTGCTCCCGCCGTCGGTCCGCCCGATCGCGGTGGCCGCCCACGGCGCGGACGGGATCGGGGCCGGCCGGGCCTGCGTCGCCTACCTGACGCTGCAGCTGTCCAACGGTGCGATCGCGCACATCCACGTCAACTGGCTGTCCCCGGTGAAGGTGCGCACCGCCATCTTCGGCGGTTCGAAACGCACCCTGGTCTGGGACGACCTGAACCCGAGCCAGCGGCTGTCACTCTACGACCGCGGGGTGGACGTGGCGTCCCCGGACGAGCTGGGTGACGAGCAGCGCCGGGACATCCTGGTGTCGTACCGCTCCGGCGACATGGTCGCGCCCGCGCTCACCGAGCGGGAGGCGCTGCGCACCATGGTCGACGAGTACGCCCGGGCCATCACCACCGGCACTCCCGCGCTGACCGACGGCCGGTCCGGGCTGCGGGTGCTGGAGATCCTGCAGGCGGCGTCGCGCAGCCTGACCGAGGGCGGAACCATGATCAAGCTGGATGAAGGGCACATGGCGTGACAGGGGTAGAGATCGAGGGCGCGCGCGTTCTCGTCACCGGCGGCGCGGGCACCATCGGGTCGCACGTGGTGGACGAGCTGGTGCGCGGGGGCGCGTCGGAGATCGTCGTGCTGGACAACTTCGTGCGGGGGCGGCGGTCGAATCTGGCCGGGCATGATGGCGTCCGGATCGTCGAGGGTGACATCCGGGACATCTCGCTGGTGAAAGAGCTGACCGAGGGCAGGGATCTCGTCTTCCACCTGGCCGCGATCCGGATCACCCAGTGCGCCGAGGAACCCCGGCTCGCCAATGAGGTGCTCGTCGACGGCACCTTCAACGTGATCGAGGCTGCGGCCGAGGCGGGCGTCAGGAAGCTGATCGCGTCGTCGTCGGCGTCGGTCTACGGGCTGGCCGAGCGGTTCCCGACCACCGAGCGGCACCACCCGTACAACAACGACACGTTCTACGGGGCGGCGAAGGCGTTCAACGAGGCGACCCTGCGCAGCTTCAAGGCGATGAAGGATCTCGACTACGTCGCGCTGCGCTATTTCAACGTGTACGGGCCCCGGATGGACATCCACGGCCTCTACACCGAGGTGCTGATCCGCTGGATGGAGCGGATCGAGGCCGGTGAGCCGCCGCTGATCCTCGGCGACGGCCTGGCCACCATGGACTTCGTGCACGTGGCCGACATCGCGCGGGCCAACATCCTGGCCGCCCGCGCCGACGTCACCGACGAGGTGTTCAACATCGCCAGCAGCACCGAGACCAGCCTGGTCGACCTGGCGGCGGCACTGAGCACGGTGATGAAGTCGGAGCTGGCCCCGGTGCACGGCCCGGCCCGCGCGGTCAACGGCGTCACCCGGCGGCTCGCCGACATCTCCCGCGCCGAGCGGGTGCTGGGCTGGAAGCCGGAACTCACCCTGGAGAAGGGCCTGGAGGGCCTGGTCGACTGGTGGCGGTCGTCCAAGTGATCCCGGTGATGATCCCCGACCTCGGGGAGGAAGAGGCGCAGGCGGCGGCCGAGGCGGTCCGGTCCGGCTGGGTGGCGCAGGGGCCGCGGGTGGCCCGGTTCGAGCAGGAGTTCGCGGCCGCGGTCGGCGGCGGGCACGGGGTGGCGGTCAGCTCGTGCACCACCGGGCTGCACCTGGCGCTGGTGCTGCTCGGTATCGGGCCGGGCGACGAGGTGATCGTGCCGTCGCTGTCGTTCATCGCCACCGCCAACGCGGTCCGTTATGTCGGCGCCACCCCGGTCTTCGCCGACGTCGACCTGGCCACCGGAAACCTGACAGTGGAGACCATCGATGCGGTGCGCACCCCTTCGACGCGGGCGGTCATCGCGGTGCACCAGGGCGGGGTTCCGTTCGACACGGTGGCGCTGCGCAAGGCGGCCGACGGCTGGGGGCTGAAGCTCGTCGAGGACGCCGCGTGCGCCGCGGGTTCCACCGCTTACGGCCGGCCGGCCGGTACCGAGGCGTCCATCGCGGCATGGTCGTTCCATCCGCGCAAGCTGATCACCACTGGTGAGGGCGGGATGGTGACCGTCTCGTCGGCGGACGACGCGGCCCGGCTCAGGCGCCTCCGTGAGCACGGGATGAACGTGTCCGCCGCGGATCGGCACGCCTCGAAGCAGCCCGTTCTGGAGGCCTATCTGGAGACGGCCTTCAACTACCGGATGACTGACATCCAGGCGGCGGTAGGGTTGGTCCAGTTGGGCAAGTTGTCCGGTTTGGTGGCTCAACGACGACAGCTAGCCGAGCGCTATCACGCGCTTTTGTCCGATATTGACGGACTTATTGCGGTACGTGATCCCGCCTACGGCCAGACCAACTACCAGTCGTTCTGGGTGCTACTGGACGGCTTCCCGGTGAACCGCGACGACGTCCTGTCCGAGCTGGCGGCGCGAGGCGTCTCCGCCCGGCGGGGGATCATGGCCGCCCATCTGGAGCCGGCCTATGCTGACATCACTCCGGGACCGCTGCCGGTGACCGAGCGGATCACCCGTGACTCGCTGATCCTGCCCCTGCACCACAAACTCACCGAAGCGGACCAGGACCACATCACCGGCGTGCTGCGCGAGCTGGCCACCCGGTGAAGGACCTGGTCATCGTGGGAGCCGGTGGATTCGCCCGGGAGACCGCCGCCGCGGCGCACGCCGGCTGGCGGGTCCTCGGCTTCACCGACGACGACCCGGCGCTGAACGGGACCCAGCGCTCGGGTTTGCCGATCCTCGGGCCGGTCGACGGTGTTCGCGACATGGACGCCGCGGTGGTGGTGTGCGTGGGCAATCCCCGCGCCTACACCGCGCGGCGGCGCATCGTCGAACGCCTCGGCCTGCCCGTGGAGAGGTACGCCACCGTCGTGCACCCGTCGGTCTCGATCGGCGCCGGCAGCACGATCGGCGCCGGTTCGGTCCTGCTGGCCGGGGCGGTGCTGACCGCCGACGTGACGGTGGGCGGCCACGTGGCGGTCATGCCGCAGGCGGTGCTCACCCACGACGACCTGGTCTCGCCGTACGCCACGATCGCCTCCGGGGTCCGCCTGGGCGGTGGCGTGGTGGTCGGCGAGGGCGCCTATCTCGGGGCCGGCGCGCTGATCCGGGAGGGTGTCACGGTCGGCGCCGGGTCACTGGTCGGGATGGGCTCGGTGGTGCTGCGTGAGGTGCCCGCCCATCAGGTCTGGGCCGGGAATCCGGCCCGTTTCCTGCGCGAAGTCAAGGAGCTGACGTCATGAGCCGCATCCCCCTCGTCGATCTGGCCGCCGCGCACGCGGAGGTGGCCGAGGAGGTCGAGGCCGGATTCAAGCGTGTCATCGCGGACACCGCGTTCATCGGTGGGGCCGAGGTGGCCGCGTTCGAGCGCGAGTACGCCGCCTTCGCCGGCCTGCCGCACTGTGTCGGGGTGGCCAACGGCACCGACGCCCTGGAGCTGGCGTTGCGGGCCGCCGGGGTGGGGCCGGGCGGTGAGGTGATCCTGCCGGCCAACACGTTCATCGCCACCGCCGAGGCGGTCGCCCGGACCGGGGCCGAGGTGGTGCTGGTGGACTGCGATCCGGGCACCTACCTGATCGACACCGATGCCGCGCTGGCCGCGGTCACCCCGCGCACCCGGGCGATCGCGCCGGTGCACCTCTACGGGCAGCTCGCCCCGGTGGAGCGCCTGCGGGCGGCGGGGGTGCCGATCGTCGAGGACGCCGCACAGTCCCAGGGCGCCACCCGGCACGGCCGGGGTTCCGGGGTGGACGGGATCGCGGCGACCAGCTTCTACCCGGGCAAGAACCTGGGGGCGTACGGCGACGCCGGCGCGGTGACCACCTCCAGCGAGGAGTGGGCGACCGCGGTCCGGACCATCGGCAGCCACGGTGGCCTGCGCAAATACCACCACGACGTGATCGGGGTGAACAGTCGCCTGGACGGCCTGCAGGCGGTGGTGCTGCGGGCCAAGCTGGCCCGGCTGGCCGGGTGGAACGAGCGCCGCCGGGCCGCCGCCGCCCGCTACGACGAGCTGCTGCAGGACCTGGACACGGTGGTACGCCCGGTCACGCTGGACGGCAACGAACACGTCTGGCACATCTACTGCGTCCGCGTCCCGAACCGGGACGAGGTGCTCGCCGCACTCAACGCCGCCGGGGTCGGCGCGGCCATCCACTACCCGATCCCGGTGCACCGGACCGGCGCGTTCGCCGCGCTCGGCGGCTCGTTCCCGAACGCCGAACGGGTCGCCGGCGAGATCCTCTCCCTGCCGATCTACCCGCAGATCACCCCGGACCAGCAGGCCCGGGTCGCCGACCTGCTGAGGAAAGCGTGTATGTGACAGTTCGGGACCGTCCCGCCGAGGGACGGTCCGCGGCCGGAAAGGTCGCCACCACCGTGCTGCTGCTCGGCACGGTGAGCCTGCTGACCGACGTGTCGTCGGAGATGGTGGCCTCGGTGCTGCCGCTCTACCTGACCGCCGCGGTCGGGCTGAGCCCGGTGGCGTACGGCTTCCTGGACGGCATGTACCAGGGTGTCAGCGCCTTCCTGCGGATCGCCGGCGGTTATGCCGGGGACCGGGGCGGGCAGCCCAAGTGGGTGGCCGTGCTGGGATACGGCGCCTCCGCGGTCAGCCGGATCGCCATGCTGTTCGCCACCGGCTTCGCCGCCATCACCGCTGTGGTCACCGCCGACCGGCTCGGCAAAGGGCTGCGCACCGCGCCCCGGGACGCGCTGATCGCCGAGTCGTCCGATCCGCGGATGCTGGGCCGGGCCTTCGGGGTGCACCGCACTCTGGACACCATCGGCGCCGCGATCGGGCCGCTCGTCGCGTTCGCGCTGCTGGCCGTGGTGCCGGGCAGCTACGACTCGATCTGGGTGGTGTCGTTCGCGTTCGCCGTGGTCGGGGTGGCGGTGCTGGTGCTGTTCGTGCCCAACCTGCGGCCGGCCGCCGGGGCCGCGCGGATCGGGCTGCGCCGGGCCTTCCGGGCCGTCGGCGCCCGGCCGCTGCGCCGCCCACTGCTCGCCGCCGGACTGCTCGGCCTGCTCACCGTCGGGGACGGCTTCCTCTACCTGTCGTTGCAGGAGCGCGACGACTTCGCCGCCCTCTGGTTCCCGCTGCTCTACGTGGGCACGAACATCGCGTACCTGGCCCTGGCGGTGCCGCTGGGCCGGCTCGCCGACCGGGTGGGCCGGGCCCGGGTGCTGGTCGCCGGGCACGGTGCCCTGCTGGCCTGCTATCTGCTGGCCGCGCTGCCGTCCGGCGGGGTCGGCGTGACGCTGAGCGTGCTGCTGCTTCTCGGGGTGTTCTACGCGGCCACCGACGGGGTGCTGCCCGCGCTGGTCAGCCGGCTGGTGCCGGCCGAGGCGCGGGGCAGTGGGATCGCGGCGGCGCAGACCGTGGTGGCACTGGCCCGGTTCGCCTCGTCGGTGCTGTTCGGGCTGATGTGGAGTGTCCAGGGGCCGGGGTCGTCCCTGCTGATCTTCGGTGGGGTGCTGCTGGTGGCGATCCCGTTCGTGTGGTGGCTGCTGCGGGGCGTCCACGACGATGCCGCCACCCCCGGTGTGGTGGAGTCGTGAGTCTGCGGTACCGGGTGGCGCTGCTGGTGGCCGTGTTGATGGCGGCGCTGGCCGGGGCGGTCGGTTACGTGCAGAACGAACGTTCTGTCCAGGCGGAGACGCTGGCTGCCGCTCCCGAGGTCCGGCAAGGGGGCGACCTGTCCACGCTGCGGGCCGGGCCGCATCTCGTCTTCCGGAGCACCGCGCTGGGGGCCGACTACGGCAAGGTCGCGCTGGTGCCGTTGAATGCTCCGGACGGGCCGCGGACGTTCACTCCGGCGTCGTGCGAGCGGGTCTACGCCACCGGGGCCGAGGCGATCTGCCTGACCGCCAAGCGCGGACTTGTCACGAAATATCAGGCGTTCCTGCTCGATGCCGCCTGGGCCCGCAGCCGGGAACTCACCCTCACCGGCATCCCCAGCCGCGCCCGGCTCTCCCGCGACGGCACCCTCGCCGCCACCACCACGTTCGTGTTCGGGGACTCCTACGCCAACCCCGGACAGTTCTCCACCCGTACGGTCGTCACCCGCACCGGCGGCGCCGAGATCGGTGACATCGAGAAGTTCAAGCTGGTCGTCGACGGGAAGACGATCACCGCGGTGGACAAGAACCTGTGGGGCGTCACGTTCTACGACGACGACCGGTTCTATGCCACGGCGGCGTCCGGCGGCACCACCTGGCTGGTCGAGGGGAGCCTCTCCGCCCGTACCGTGAAAGCTCTCCGCAGTGACGTGGAATGCCCGTCGCTCTCCCCCGACCGGACCCGGGTCGCCTTCAAGAGACACGGCGATCTGCCGGCCGGCAGATGGCGGCTGGCCGTGTACGACCTGCGCACCGGCACCGAGACCGTGCTCGCCGAGACGCACAGCGTCGACGACCAGGTGGAGTGGCTCGACGACCGGACCGTGGTCTACGGACTCCCCCGGCAGACCGCCGGAACCGCCTCCAGCGACGTGTGGCGGGTGCCCGCCGACGGCTCCGGCAGCCCCGAGATCCTGGTGCGCGACGCCTGGTCGCCCGCCGTGGTACGACCCGGAGGACAGTGACGATGCGGGTGACCTTCCGGCTCAGTGGACGGCTCGACGCCGCCGAGTGGCAGCATCGGCACGCCCGCGGTGAGGTGCCGGACGCCTGGCCGTACGGCCTGGACCGGATGCGCGCCCACGGCGTCGACGTGACCCCGGCCCCCGCCTACCGCGGTGATGCGCGGCTGGCCCGGCTGGCCCGGGGCCTGGGCCGGTACGAGTGGCTGGAGGCCCGCACCCCGCTCCCCGACACCGACGTGGTGCTGTGCTGGGACGAACGCTCCGGGGTTCCCGCGGCCCGAAGCCATCGGGTGATCACCGGCGTGATCTGGCTGACCGACGAACAGCGCGACAGCCGCCTGCACCGCCTCCTGGCCGGCGGCGGCCTGCGCCGGGCCCACCGGGTGTGGGCGCTCTCCTCAGCCCAGCTGCCGGTATTACGCGATACGTTCCGAGTGCCGGAAACCCGCCTGGTCCACCTCCCGTTCGGCATCGACACCGACTTCTTCACCCCGAGTGCCGTCCCGCGGCCCGGTCCGAACCGCAACGCGGCACACGAAGCACAGCGTGACCACGTACGGTTCGATACCGACCGGAGCGCGGCACACGAAGCACAGCGTGGCCACATACGGTCCGATACCGACCGGAGCGCGGCACACGAAGCACAGCGTGGCCACATACGGTCCGATACCGACCGGAGCGCGGCACACGAAGCACAGCGTGACCACCCGCGGTTCGATACGGACCGGAGCGCGGCACGTGAGGGGGACGGGCGGCTTGTCGTCAGTGCCGGGAACGACCGGCACCGGGACCACGGCACCCTGCTCGCGGCGCTGGCTGAGGCACGCCGGAAAGAGCCCGGCTTGCGACTCGAACTCGCCACCCGGCAGGTGGTCGACGTGCCACCCGAGTGGGGGGTCCGGCACAGTGAGCTCAGCCATCCGCGGATGCGCGACCTCTACCGGCGCGGGGCCGTCACTGTCGTCGCGCTGCGGCCCAACCTGCACGTCAGTGGCATCTCGGTGACCCTGGAGGCGATGGCCTGCGGGCGGCCGGTAGTGGTCACCGACACTCCGGGTATGCGTGACTACGTGACCCACGGTGAGACCGGGCTGCTGGTGCCGGCCGGCGACGGTCAGGCCCTCGCCGCCGCCGTCGCCGAACTGCTCGCCGACCCGGACCGGGCCCGGGAGATGGGGGCCGCCGCCCGGCGGGATGTCGAGCGGCGGTTCAGCACCCACGTGCAGGCCGGGCACCTGGCCGGGATCGCCGGCTCCTGACCGGTCACGGGTGGCGCCAGTGCTGGTTGTCCTTGCCGACGCAGACCCAGACGTTCATCGCCAGGCCCTCGGCCTCCTTGCCGAACGGGATGTCCAGGCAGTTGCCGCCCAGCGCGGTGACCAGTTCGCGTGAGGCGGTGTAGGTCCACTGCTGGGCCTGGGCGCCGGTGCACGTCACCAGCGTCACCAGGGAGCCGTTGGTGGTTCCGTCCACTTCCGCGCATTTGCCGCGGGCCCGGAGCGTCCGGTCCGAGGCCAGTGAGAAGAGCTGGCCGGCGTCGGTGTCGTCGCACGTCCTGGTCTCGATCTGGCCGCCGCCCGCGGGCGCGTACAGGCAGGTCTTCGGGCCCACGCCCTGGAACACCGATCCGGTGGCGACGGCCCCGGTGGCCGGGGATTTGCTCGCGGGTCTGGTGGCGGTGGCCGTCTTGCGGCTGCCGGTCGGGGCCGGGGCGCCCTCACCCGGTGTCACCGCGCCCGGGGAGGGGCTGCGCCGGGGACGGTTGGCGGGGGATGCCGCCGGGCTGGGCGGTGGCGGGGCGATGCTCACCGCGCCCGGCTGCGAGACGCCCGGGAGCGCCTCGGGCGACGCCGGGTCCGGATTCGCCAGCGGCATGTAGGCGACCGCCCCGGCGATCAGCAGCGCCGCCGCGGCCCCGCCGAAGACCAGCGCCGACCGCCGGACCGCCGACCTGACCCGGGCATTTCCGCCGGCGGCGGGACCGGCAGGCCCGGGGGCCGCGGAATCCGGGACGGCGGGCACGGCGGATGACGGCCCGGCCGGCAACGGGGCAGCAGACGACGAGGCAGCAGACGACGGGGCAGCAGACGACGAGACGGGCGATGACAGCACGGGCGCGACGGCACCCGGAAGAGCAGCGAACGAGGGCTCCTCGTAGACCGGCGCGTCAGCCGGGCGCGGGGTGCCGGGAACGGTGGCCGCGACGAGCAGCCGCCTGGCGGTCTCGGCGTCCGCCCGGCGGGCCGGGTCGCGCTGGAGCAGGGCGGTCAGGGCGGGCAGCAGTTCACCGGCACGCTGCGGCGCGTCGGGAAGCTCGGTGGCCAGGGCGGCCAGAGTGGTCATCGGGGAGGAGCGGGAGTACGGCGGCCGGCCCTCGACCGCCGCGTACAGGGTGGCGCCCAGCGACCACAGGTCGGCCGCCGGGCCGATCTCCCGGTCCAGGGCGCGTTCCGGGGCCAGGTACTGCGGGGAGCCGAGGACCACCCCGGTGCTGGTCATCGCGGCGTCCCCGGCCACCAGCGCCAGTCCGAAATCGGTCAGCACCACCCGGCCGTCGTCGGCCAGCAGGACGTTGCCCGGTTTGACGTCGCGGTGCAGCAGCCCGGCCCGGTGGGCGGCGCCCAGACCGGCGAGGACGCCGAGGCCGATGCGGGCCGCCTGGTGCGGCGGCATCGGCCCACCGTCACGGATGGTGACGTAGAGGGAGCGGGACGGCACCAGCTCCATGACGATCCACGGGTCGTCGCCACCGAACACCACGTCGAAGACCCGGACCACGTTCGGATGGTCGAGCCGGGCGATCGCACGGGCCTCGCGGATGGCGCGTTCCCGCAGTTCGGCGAGTTCCGAGTCGGGGATCCGGGGTGGCGGAACCAGCTCTTTGATCGCGACATCGCGGTGGAGGAGCTCGTCGCGGGCGGCCCAGACACGCCCCATGCCGCCCTGGCCGAGCTGTCCTACCAGCCGGTAACGATCAGCGATCACATTGGACACTGCGGCAAGATACCTGGATCCATCGATCCCGGCACTCCCGCTCCGGTGTCGTCAGGTGTTCAGCGCCAGCGCGGCGGCCTCACCGCGGGAGCTCACCTCCAGCTTCTTCAGCAGGCCGGCCACGTGGAACTTCACCGTGCTCTCGGTCACCCCCAGCTCAGCGCCGATCACCTTGTTGCGTTTGCCCTGGGCCACCAGGCGCAGCACCTCCCACTCCCGGCGGTTCAGCCGGGACAGGCGGCTCTCGTTCTCCCCGGCCCGGTCGGGGGCCGCCGCCAGCGGCAGGGTGACGACCGCACGACTCCCCCAGCCGGGCACCGTGTCCAGTTCCACCGTGGCGCCGAGGGTGCGGGCGCGGCCGTCCAGTTCGCGCCGTAGGGCCGGCACGTCGAGACGGCCGGGGCCCTGATCGCGTACGTCGATCAGCAGTTGATCGGTCTTGTTCTGCCAGGCGATCCGCAGCCGGCCCAGGGTGGGCTGGGCGGTGAGGGCCAGCACCACCGTGCGGGACATCGCGTGCGCGGCGAAGGCGATCTCCCCCGGCAGCGGGCAGTCGTCCCGGTCCGGGGCGACGAACTCCAGCTCGGCGTCGTGGTGCCGCAGCATCTGCCGGATCTCCCGGCGCAGGCGGCCGAAGACCGCGGTCGCCGGTTCCGCCGAGGCGGCCTGATCGGACGCCGGCGCGGACCGCAACGCGACGAGGGCAGCCGACGCCGTCTCGGTGGCGTCGCGGCGCGCCCGGCCGTCGTCCAGAGCCGTCGATCGCAGTGTGTTCAAGACCGTGACCAGGGCGGTCTCGTGGGCCGCGGCCATCTCGGCGATGGTCCGGGCCCGCTCGCTGGACGCCGCCCGGGACTCGGCCAGGTAGTCGGGGCTGGCCTGGGCGACCTGCTGCCGGATCGAGGTGGCGACGATGCCGAAGATCCCGGCCAGTCGCGCGGGCTGCGGCACCGCGGCGGCCGCGCCGCGAGGGATCAGCACGAGCAGCGTGTCGACCGGATCCAGGACCACCCATGTCGTACGTTCCTCGCCCGCGATCCTCGCCGTGACGACCATCGGGCGGCCGACCTCGACACCGGCCTTGACCTGCTCCAGCTCGGCCAGGGTGACCCGGTCGACGGTCTCGGTGGCCCCGGCGACCTTGCGCGGCCGCCCGGTGCACTCCCGGGTGAAGACGACGAGCGCGGTGTGCGGCCAGTCGGCGGCCAGGAACCGGGAGAACCGGCCGGCGATCTCGTGCAGCGGGCCGTCGACGACCTCGCGCAGGCCGGTCAGGTCAGTGGTCACGGATCGCAGCCTAGGCCTGGCCGGAAGACCAGGTTCTTCTGGTCTCCCGATCAGGCGGCGACATGCTCAGATCCGCATATGGTCGGGATTGCCGTTCAACAGAAGGAAACACTCATGCCGCAGCAGGTCCGTGGAGTCATCGCCCGCGCCAAGGGCGCCCCGGTCGAACTCGTCGACATCGTCATCCCGGACCCCGGTCCCGGCGAGGTGGTCGTCAAGATCGCCGCCTGCGGGGTCTGTCACACCGACCTGACCTACCGGGAGGGCGGCATCAACGACGAGTACCCGTTCCTGCTCGGCCACGAGGCCGCCGGCACCGTCGAGACCGTCGGCGCGGGTGTCACCGGCGTGGCCCCCGGCGACTACGTGATCCTCAACTGGCGTGCCGTCTGCGGCCAGTGCCGGGCCTGCAAGCGGGGCCGCCCGCAGTACTGTTTCGCCACCCACAACGCCAAGCAGAGGATGACGCTCACCGACGGCACCGAGCTGTCCCCGGCCCTGGGCATCGGCGCGTTCGCCGACAAGACCCTGGTCCACGCCGGCCAGTGCACCAAGGTCGACCCGTCGGTCGATCCGGCCGTCGCCGGCCTGCTCGGCTGCGGCGTGATGGCCGGCATCGGCGCGGCGGTCAACACCGGGGCGGTCGGCCGGGGCGACTCGGTCGCGGTCATCGGCTGCGGCGGCGTCGGTGACGCGGCCATCGCCGGCGCCCGCCTGGCCGGCGCCACCACGATCATCGCCGTCGACCGGGATCCCCGGAAGCTGGAGTGGGCCACCGACCTGGGCGCCACCCACACCGTCGACGCGTCGGCGGTCGACGCGGTCGCCGCGATCCAGGAGCTGACCGGCGGTTTCGGCGCCGACGTGGTGATCGACGCGGTGGGCCGCCCGGAGACCTGGAAGCAGGCGTTCTACGCCCGCGACCTGGCCGGCACGGTGGTGCTGGTGGGTGTGCCGACGCCGGAGATGACGGTGGAGCTTCCGCTGCTGGACGTGTTCGGCCGGGGCGGTGCCCTGAAGTCCTCCTGGTACGGCGACTGCCTGCCGGAACGCGACTTCCCGATGCTCATCGACCTGTTCCGGCAGGGCCGCCTGCCGCTGGACCGTTTCGTCTCCGAGCGCATCGGCCTGGAGGACGTGGAGAAGGCCTTCCACACCATGCACGCGGGAGAGGTGCTGCGCTCGGTCGTGATCCTCTGAACATCGTGTGCCTGTCCGCGGCTCGAATCGAGCCGCGGACAGGCACACGGAACTAGCCGTACACCTCGTCCTCGATCGTCTCCCGGGTCACCCGCTTGGCCTCGTCCCACGGGGTGGCCCGGACGCTCGCCGCCACCACCCGCGGGGACGGTCCGTCGCCGGTGACCGCCGCACCGAGCGCCTCGGCCAGGCCGTGCGCGGTCGGATGCGCCCACCGGACGTACGGGTTGTCCAGGGTGACCTTGGCGTACTCGGATTCGGCCATCACCGGCACCACCCCGCAGGCCAGCATCTCGTCCGGCACCAGCGACAGGTTGGTGAACGACATGGCGATCCCGGCCGCGCACCGGTTGTAGAGTTCGGCCAGCCCGGCCGGGCTCAGCACCCCGTGGTTGACCGCCGGGAACGGCACCTCGACGGTGGGGTCGCCGAAGATGTGGATCGGCTGGTCCGGGTGCCGCCGGTGGAACTCGCGCAACGCCAGCAGCCCGAGCAGGAACCCGCGGCGGGGCACGTCCCGTTTGGCGTAGAAGACCACACCGGTGCGCGGGGCCGGGTTGCTCAGCCCGTACACCGCGGTGTCGATCCCGAAATTCGCCACCGCGGCCTGTACGCCGAACCGGTCCCGCAGCAGGTTCGCCAGCATCGGCCCGACGGTGATCGACCGGAACCCGAACCGGTAGGTGTCCTCGGCCAGCGCGTAGTGCGAGCCCTGCGGGTAGAAGAACGGCTCGAAGTCCTGGATGAAATACAGCCGCCGGGTGGGCAGGGCGGCCCGGGCGGCCAGGATGTGCGCGGTCTCCCAGGCCGACGCCACGTACGCGTCCAGGGGCTCCAGCCCGGCCGCCACCGACCGGATCTCGGCGCGCATCCCCGGCCAGTGCCGCCGGATCACCGCGATGTGCCGGTCCAGGTCACCGCGGAACGGATCGTAGAGGTAAAGCACGCAGGTGTGCCCGGCGGCCTCCATCCCCTCGATCATCCGGAAGAACGTGGTGTGCCCACCGGATCCGCCGCCGGGTGGCGAGCAGATCCAGCCGACGGTCAGCGGGGTGCCCCGGTCCGGGCGCCGTTCGGGTACGGCCGGGCGCAGGTCCCGCGAGTCGGCGACCAGGTCGAGGTCGAGCTGGGTCTCCAGTTCGGAGGCGCCCAGCCGTTTGTAGGCCACCCGGGCCACCCGTTGCGCGACGCCACGGACTCCGGACTCCCGCAGGAGCCGGACCGTCTCCCGGCGGCGCGCGTTGAGCCGGTTCAGGTCAGGACTCATCAGATACTCAGGATCCCCAGCCGGCGGGCCAGCCGTAGCGAACGGTCGAAGACGAACAGCCCGAGAGCGAACGTGACCAGGCAGAACACCGCCAGGATCAGGGTGGCCGCGAGCGGCGACAGTCCTTCGGAGGGCATGCCGGGGATCAGCAGCTGACGGACCGAGGAGATCACGTACGAGTGCGGCACCAGATAGCTGGCCCACCGGATCCACACCGGCAGCACCTCGATCGGGAACAGCGCCCCACCCAGCACCGACGCGGCCAGGCTGTACAGCATCACCACCGGCTCGCCCCGTTTGAACAGCAGGATGAAGCTGGCCGCGAACGAGCCGAGCGCGTTGCAGGCCAGGATGCCGAGGAAGAGCACCAGCAGCGCGGCCGGGATGCCGGCGGCGTGCACCGGGCCGCCGAGCAGCCCGCCGAGCGCCACCATCACACAGGCCAGCAGGGCGCCGGTGACACTGCGCCAGATGTTCATCGCGATCGGGATCAGCGCCCACGGCACCGGCTCGACCAGGTAGGTCTCCAGGGTGCCGCGTTCCATCGCGAAGTTGAGCCGGCTGGTCAGGCCGGTCAGCGCGTCCTGGAGGCCGGCGATCACCGCGGCGCCGATCAGCATGGTCATGAACAGTTCGTCGGTGATGGTGAGGAAGGTGCTCTGGAAGTAGTACAGCAGCACCGGGAACACCACGGCCAGGTAGCGCATGATCGTCGACGCCGGGAACATCCGCTCCTCGACGAGATCGATCCGGATGTACGCCTCCAGCGTGTCCTTGATCTTGGTGAACCGGCTGCGCTCATGAACCATCGACGGATACACGGAGGTCATGCCACGGTTCCCCGTTCGTAGACCCGGGCGATCAGGTCGCGCAGGGGCATCGGATGTTCACGCACGTGCCGGATCGACGCGGCCAGCGGGCCCAGCCGGGTCAGCAGCACACCGACCGGCTCGTCCCCGGCCAGCGGCACCCGTACCGAGGTGTCGTCCACGGCCGCGCCGGGCAGCAGGTCCGCGACCGCGTACGCGGTGGCCGGGCTGTCCAGGACGAACTCGACGACCGGCCGGTCCCATTCGCGGCGCAGGCTGTCCAGGTCGCCGGAGTATTTGACCCGGCCCCGGTCCATCAGCAGCGCGTGCGACTGCAACGCCTCGATCTCCTCCAGCCGGTGCGACGAGATCAGCACCGCCAGCCGCTCCTGCTTGACCAGGTCCATGATCAGGGTGAGCAGGCCGTGCGCGGCGATCGGGTCGACGGCCCCGGTCGGCTCGTCCAGGATCAGCGCGCGCGGGCCGGGCAGCATCGCCCGGGCCAGCCGCAGCCGGGCCCGCATGCCGGCCGACAGCCCGGCCACCACCGACTCGGTCTGCGGGGTCAGGTTCACCGTCTCCAGCACGTACGGGATCCGCTCGGCCAGCTCCTGCCGGGGCATGCCCTGGAGCCGGCCGTGCAGTTGCAGGTTCTCCTTGCAGGTGGCCCGCATCAGCAGGCTGCGGTCCTCGGACGGCATCCAGCCGACCACCTGGCGGACCTGTTCGGAGTCGCGTTCGGCGTCCAGGCCGAGGACGGTGGCGGTGCCGCCGGTGGAGGTGGTGAGGCCGACCAGGATCCGGAACAGGGTGGTCTTGCCGGCGCCGTTCGGCCCGACGATCGCGCAGATCTCCCCGGCCCGCACCGTGAGGTCGATGCCGTCCAGGGCCTTGACCGGCTCGGCCAGGTGCGAACGAGCGAAGATCCGCATCCAGTTGGGGGTGGGTTCGTAGAGTTTCGTCAGACCGGACAGGACGATGACGTCGTCGTTGTCCACGGGTGTGCTCGTCACAGTGACCGTACCGCCGGGGAGATGCCGGAGTGGCGCCAGCGACGCCATCCGAGGTGGAGCACCGCGCGGTCGCGCAGTGCGGTGACCGGAGCCGGGACGAGGGGTCCACGGCCGGACGAGTACCGCTCCCAGGAGCGCCACAGAGCGCTCTCCCGGATGGCCGGCCAGATCTCGGTGGCGAGTTCGGCGAGCCGGGCCAGCGCCGCGGTGTCCCCCGGGTCGCCGCCCCGTTCATAAGGGCGACAGGCCAGAATCAAGGACTCACGAGCCAGCGCCCGGTACGCGTCCGCACGGAGCCGATCCGGATCGGGCAACAGGTGGCCGTCCTCATCGAACAGGATCCGCAACGTCAGGTGCCGCTGCTCGATGTCGAGCACGTCGCCGGAGTACTCGCCAGTGTGCATGTTGGCCCCGTGCACCCGGTAGAACGCCTGGTCCACACCGTTGACCCGGCCGATCCCGCCGCGGGTGCCGGCCCGGAGCCACAGGTGGTAGTCGGCCGCGTGCGGGAGCCGGGTGTCGTACCCCACCAGGTCTTTCATGGTCGTCGCCCGCATCATCACCTCGGGCGTGTAGATCGGGTTGGTGGCGGTGCGGGTGACCGCGGCCACCCATTCCGGCCCGTCCCACACCGACCACGACCGCAGGGTGGCCCGCGGCTCGGGCGGGGTGCCGGTGAACCGGCGGGAGAAGCCGTAGACCAGGCCCACCTCGGGGTGCGCCCGCAGCAGCGCCGCCGACCGGGCGAGGGAGCCCTTGGCCAGCAGGTCGTCGGCGGAGAGCAGCACCACGTACTCCCCGGTGGCGGCGGCCAGGCCCTCGTTGTAGGTGGCGATGTGCCGCTTGTTGGTCTCGTGCGCGATCACGGTGACCCGCGGGTCCGCGGCGGCCAGCTCGCGGGCCACATCGGCGCTGCCGTCCGGTGAGCAGTCGTCGACGATCAGCGCGTCCACGTCGACCCGGTCGCTGTCGGCGAAGACGGTCGCCAGGCACTCAGCGAGGAAGTGCCCGTAGTTGTAGCAGGGGATGACGACGGTGACCCGGGGCCGGTCCGTCAGCGCTTGAGGGGTTTCCTTCCGCATGGGCTTCCTGTCGTCGGGTGGCCGGGCCGGCGCCTCGTCGCACCGGCCCGGGTCACCGGTCAGCTGTTCGGGATGAAGTACACGTCGACCCAGAAGTTGTGGTTGGACGCGTTGGCGGGGAATCCGCCGTCGTAGGTGAAGACACCACCGGCCGGCAGCACGTGCAGGGGCGCGTTGTCGTACCCGTTGGCGAACGCGTTCAGGTCGGCCGCGTAGTAGCCCTTGGTGGTGCGGTACGAGACGACGAACGTGGTGTCCGCCGCGATGTCGACAGGCGTGTCGAAGAGCATGGTCTGCCAGCCGGAGCCGGTCTCGTACTCGAACGTCCCGGAGGTGATCTCCTGGCCGCCGGCGGTCCACAGGGTGGCCCGGTGGCTGCCGGTGTTCTGGGTGCCCTTCCAGAACCGGACGCCGTGCACCTTGCCCGCGACGTCGGAGCGGAACTTCAGGCCGACCTCGATGGCCGAGTTGTCGTCGAAGTTCTCCACCGACGGGGTGTTCGCGCCGAGGATCGTCTGTGCTCCGGCCGGCGGGTCCGGCTGCTCCGCGGGCGGCGGCGGGCCGTCCGGCACGAACAGCGGATCCACCCAGTAGTTGGTGGCGCCGTAATAGGCCGTCGGGAGGGTGTCGCTGCCGTAGGCGTACACGCCGTTGGGCCAGGAGGGCGCGGTCATCGTCCGGTCCGGGGCGGTCCGGGCCTGGTCGAAGTAGCCGCCGTCGTGGGCGTAGTTCCCGTTCGGTGCCCAGTACGTGACGGTGTACGTGCTCCCGGCCGTCACGGTCACCGGTGTCGCGAAGTGCACCGACTGCCAGCCGGTCTCGGTCTCGGTGCCGAAGGTGGCCTTGCGCAGCAGGGCGTTGTCCGGCCCGTACAGCGTGCCGGTGTGCACTCCGGTGTTGCCCGGCCCCTTGTAGAACCGGACCCCGATCACCTTGCCGGCGACTGTCGGTTTGAACCGCATGCCGAGGGTGATCGCGTCACCGTCACCGGACGACGCGTTGGCCGGCACGGCGTCCGGGGCGAACATCGTGGACACCTGGTCGTACGGCGTGGTGGTGAACGTCCACTCGACCGGGGCGCTGGCGGCGCCCTGCTGGTCCTGGGCGGTGACCCGGGCCGTGTAGGTGACGGCGGTGTTCAGGTCGGCGGCCGGGTCGAACGTCGCCGACCGGGTGTCGGCGTCGTAGTCGACCGAACCGGCGACGGGTGTGCCGTCCGGGCGTTTCAGGGTGAACTGGATGCTGGACGGGTTGAGCGGCTTGGAGAAGACCGCCACCGGCTCGGAGTCCAGTGGCACGCCGATCTCGCCCTCCTCCGGTGACGAGGTGAGCACCACCGGTGCCGCGGTCTCCCCGTCGACGAAGGTGACGTCGACGTAGTAGTTGGCGTCCACCGACGACTCGACCACCGGGAAACCCTTGCCGGAGCGGAAGACGCCGTTGCTGCCGGCCGCCGCGCCGCGGGGTGCGGTCAGCGGTCCGGACACCCAGTCGGCGGCGCTGAAGAACCGCTCGTCGGCGGCGTACCGGCCGTTGGGCGCGTGGTAGCCGACCACGTACGTGGTGTTCTTGGTGACTTTCAGGGGTTTGGTGAATTTGAGCCGTTGCCAGCCGGTGCTGGTCTCGTTGGTGAAGGTACCGGTGCGCAACTGCTCACCGGACTCGGTCCAGACGGTGCCGGTGTGCGTGCCGGTGTTGCCGGCGCCCTTGTAGAACCGCACGCCGGTGACGGTGCCGTCGGTGGTCGGGGTGAACCGGGTGCCGAGGGTGACCGACGAGCCGTCGTCGGCGACCGGCACCTGCGGCACCCGCCTGCCGAACAGCGTGCTCGGGCCGTCCAGGGCCAGGGGGAGCAGGTCGGTGCTGGTGCCGATGTTGCCGCTGTCGTCGACCGCGCGGGCCCGCAGCAGCTGCACGGCCGCGCCCTCGGCGTAGAACTCGTAGCTCCACGACGCGGTGCCGGTGGCCGGATGCCAGGTCTCGCCGTCGTCGGTGGAGACCTCGACCCCGGCGACCCGGCCGCCGCCCAGGTCGGTGGCGGTGCCCTCGACGGTCACCTTCGCGCCGTTGGTCACCGTGGTTCCGGCGGCCGGCGAGGTGAACGTGGCGGTCGGCGCGATGGCGTCGCCGGACTCGTCGGTGGCCACCAGGTGCGATTCCAGGGTGGCCGGCTGCACGCCCATGTCGGCGAAAAGGTTGACGGTGGCCTGCTGGATCACCGGGTCGGCCGGGGTGTCGTCGACGTTGCCGTCGTGTTCGGCGTCCAGGCCCCACGCCCACTGGATGGTGCCGGCGCCGAAGACCAGCGCGTCACTGGCCGTCTTGTGGAAGGTCAGGTGGTGGGTGGTCTCGCCGGGGGTGGTCTTCAGGCCGAAGTCCCGCAGGTATTCCGGGGCCGGGCCGGTGGTGGTGGAGAGCCGGATCAGGCCCTCCGGCCGGAATCCGTTGTCCAGGTCCTCGTCCGACTCGTAGCCGACGGTGTGCGCGGCCAGCTCCAGTTCCTGCCCGGCGCTCTGGGTGGCCGCGTCGGTGTGCCGCCAGAACCGGTTCCTGCCCTGCTCGGCCGGCACGGTCAGCGGCAGGTCGGTGTTGTTCGACATGTACGCGGTGCCGGTCAGCGCGTTCTCCGGCTGCCCGCCGCCACTGGCCGGCGGGGTGAACCGGGGATCACGCCAGGTGCCGGTCCACTCGGCGGACGGGTCGATCTTGTTGCCGGCCCAGGTCTCCTTGTAGCAGACCAGGGTCCGGTTGGGCGTGTTGGAGCCCTCCACGCTGGGCTCCCAGCGGGTCCGCCAGTAGACCTCGTTGCCGCTGAAGAACGCCAGGTGCACCCCGGCGTCCCGGGCCGCCTCGACGTTGGCGCGCTGCGGGCCGGACCAGTACTCGTCGTGGCCGACCGACAGGAACACCTCGTGGTTCCGGATCAGGTTGCCGCGGATGTCGGCGTCCAGGTCGGTGAAGTAGCTGACGTCGTACCCGTTGCGCTCGATGAACCGCAGCATCGGGTACTCGTTGGCGAACAGGTAGTCGCGCCCGTACGCCAGGCCGCGCGTCTCGTACGGCCGGTTGTAGCTGACCTTGAGCGCCCGGCCGAGTGCCCCACCCCAGTAGAAGTTCGAGCCGCCGTACGTGTTGTACGCCTGCCAGGTCGCGTCCGAGGTCTTGAAGTAGAGCTTCGACGTGCTGGCGTCGTTGCGCACCACGAACGGCACCTGGCTGGTGTCGCCCTTGTTGTCGCCCTCGGCGGTGACCGTCAGTTTGGCGATGAAGATGCCGGAGACGGTGTTCTGCGGCACCGCCCAGGTGGCCGAGACCGCCCAGTTCCCGCAGTCGTAGATCTCGGTGCTCGCGTCGGTGACGCAGTTCTCCGGCTGGGGCGCGCCCAGCGGGGGTGAGAAGGTGTCGAGGCGGCGGGCGCCGTCCCCGTCGTACCAGCCCAGGCGGTAGATCTCGATCTTGTATGCCGCCACAGCCTTGATCTTGAACTGGACCTGCTGCCCGACGTTGACGCTGCTCTCAGTGGTGAAGCCCTGGATCGTGTCGTCGCCCGCGCCCCAGATGTCGTCCCACTCGTCGGAGGAGACGCCGTCCTTGCTGTTCTCGCAGACGATCGGATTGACCGGGTTCACGCACGGATCGGCGGCGTAGGCGGGTGCTCCGCCCACGCCGCCGGTGGTGAGCATCAGCACCACACAGCTGGTGACCGCCGCCGCGGTCTTCCACACGGTTCTGGCGCGGCGCGACATCACCGCTTCCACTCCCCCACGATTGCCCCCTGTATAAGAAGAAGCGAATAACTCCCGATGACGGCCAGACGCTAACGGGAGCCAGGCACCACGGCATCGCTCGTCCATCCCCATTGGACGACCGACAGTCGCCGCCGTTTCACCCTTTCGGGGGAACGATCAAGATGGACGGTCAGGCCCGCTTCACCTGGACGAACTCCGCCAGGCTGCCGAGCGTCTCGAAGAGTTCGGCGGTCACCTCGTCATCGTCGACGACGATCCCGAACCGCTCCTCCAGACCGGCGACGATCTCCAGCACGGCCATCGAGTCGAGCTCGGGCAGGCCGTCCAGCAGCGGGCTGGACGCGGTCAGCGAGCCGGCCCGGTCCTCGATGCCGAGAGTCGTGACGAGCAGGTCCCGCACCTCGTCCAGGTTCTCCGCACTGGTGACGCTCACGTTGGTTCCTTCCGGTCGTTCGGGTTTCACAACAGCACTTCGGCCGGGGCCGGGTGCCCGAGGAAGGCGGTCGGGCTCGCGGTGAGCCCGTACGCGCCGGCCTGGAACAGCACGATCAGGTCGCCGGCGCCGGCCCGGGGCAGCGACACGTCCTTGCCGAGCAGGTCGAGCGGGGTGCACAGACAGCCGACCACGGTCACCGTCTCGTCCGGATCACCGTCGATGCGCTCCGCCACCCCGATCGGATAGTTGCGCCGGATCACCTGGCCGAAGTTGCCGGACGCGGCCAGCTGGTGATGCAGGCCGCCGTCGACGACCAGGTAGGTGGTGCCGCGCGACTCCTTGCGGTCCACCACCCGGGTCACGTAGACACCGGCCTCGCCGACGATGTAGCGGCCCAGCTCGACCGCGATCCGTGCCTGCGGCAGCCCGGCCCGGATCGGCCCGGCGACCAGGTCGGCGAGGTTGGCGCCGACGGCCGCGAGATCGAGTTCAACATCCTTGTCGTGGTACGGGATACCGAAGCCCCCGCCGAGATTGAGGTACCGCACCGGCAGGGGCGACTCCCCGGCCAGCCGCACGGCCAGTTCGACGGTCCGGCGCTGGGCCTCGATCAGGCTGTCCGCGTAGAGGTTCTGCGAACCGGCGAAGATGTGGAACCCGAGGAAGTCCAGATCGGCCCGTTCCAGGTCCTTCAGCAGCGCCGGCACCCGCTCGCAGTCCACCCCGAACTGCTGCGGGCCACCGCCCAGCCGCATGCCGGAGCCCTTGACCGCGAAGTCCGGGTTGACCCGAACCGCAACCCGGGGTCGCACTCCCAACGCCCGGCCCAGCGCCCCCGTTCGCTCCGCCTCGCTCTCCGACTCCATCTCGATCGTCACCCCGGCGGCGATCGCCTGGCGCAACTCGGCGTCGGTCTTGCCCGGCCCGGCGAAACTGATCCGGTCCGGGGGCACCGTGGTGTCCAGCGCCGTCCGCATCTCCAGCGCCGACGCCACGTCCAGGCCGTCGACCAGCCCGGCCAGGTGCTGCACCACGGCCGGCATCGGGTTCGCCTTCACCGCGTAACTCAGCTTGACCTGGTCCGGCAGCGTGGCCCGCAGCAGTGCGATCCGGTCGGTGAGCAGCTGCCGGTCGTACGCGAAGAAGGGTGTCGAACCGACCCGCTCGGCCAGCCGGTCCACCGGCACCCCGCCGACGCTGAGCCGTCCGTCCTGCCGGCCGAAGGCGGCCGCCGTCGAATGAGTGGTCACGCGGTCAGCTCCTGGCGGATCAGAGTGCGGTCGAACTTGCCGTTCGGGGATCGGGGCAGACCGGGCCGCACCACGATCTCGCGGGGCACCATGTAGAGCGGCAGCTCCCGCTTGAACACCGCGGTCAGCGCGGCCGGATCCAGCTCGGCGCCGTCCGGCGGGCTGGCCACCAGCACCACCTTCTGGCCCAGGGTGTCGTCCGGCAGGCCCAGCGCGACCGCGTCGCCGACCAGGCCGCTGTCGTACGCCACCTCTTCGATCTCGGTCGGGCTGACCCGGTAGCCGGACGTCTTGATCATGTCGTCGGCGCGGCCCACGAAGTAGAGGAAGCCGTCCGCGTCACGGATCACCGTGTCCCCGGAGAAGACCACGATCTCCGGTACGAGCCGGCCCTCCCGCCCCGGCAACGGCCGGAACCGTTCGGCGGTGCGCTGCGGATCGTTCCAGTAGCCGAGCGCCACCAGGGCGCCCCGGTGCACCAGCTCGCCCTCCTCACCCGGGTCGGTAGGGGTGCCGTCCGGGCGCAGCACCAGGATCTCGGCGTTGGGAATGGCCTTGCCGATCGAGTCCGGGCGGCGGTCCACCTCGGCCGGATCCAGATAGGTGCTGCGGAAGGCCTCGGTCAGCCCGTACATCAGGAAGGGTCTGGCTTGTGGGAAGTGCCCGCGCAGCGTCTCCAGAGTGGCCTTCGGCATCCGGCCGCCGGTGTTGGCGAAGTAGCGCAGGCTCCGGGTCGCCTCCTCGGTCCAGTTCTGCCCGGCCAGCTGCAGCCACAGCGGGGCGACACAGGTCAGGCCGGTCACCCGGTGCTTCGCACAGAGTTTCACCACGTCCCGGGCGAACAGGTAGTTCATCAGAACCACGTGCGCGCCGACGGTGAACGCGGTGGTCAACTGGCTGAACCCGGCGTCGAAACTGAGCGGCAGGGCGGCCAGCAGGACGTCGTCCGGGCGATTGCCGAGGTACGTGCTGACGCTCTCGCCACCGGCCAGCAGATTACGGTGCGACAGCACCACACCCTTCGGGCTGCCGGTGCTGCCGGAGGTGTAGAGGATGGCCGCCACGTCGACGTCCGGCCCCTGATGCGGGGCGTCGTCACCGGCCAGGTCGTCCCAGGACGGGTCGCCGATCACGATCACGTGCTCCACCGACTTGAGCTGCTCCAGCTCGTCGCGGATCAGCTCGTACCGCTCCGGCGTGGTGATCAGCACCCGGGCCGTGCAGTCGGCCAGGATGTGCCCCACCTGCTTCACCTTCGACAGCGGGTTGACCGGCACGAAGACCCCGCCGGCCGCCGAGACACCGAAGATCGCCTCGACCGTCTCCAGCCGTTTCTCGGCCCAGATCGCCACCCGCTCGCCCGGTCTCAGGCCCAGCCGGCACAGGCCGCCCGCGACCCGGGACATCCCCCGCCCGAGTTCCTCGTAGTCCAGCGTCCGGTCGCCGAAGGTCAGAGCGGGCGCGTCACCCCGGCGGGCGGCGGCGTCCGCGACGATCTCGTGCAGTCTGGTGCGCATGGTGCCTTTCGTATCCTTTACCAGTTGAGGCTGACCAGCTCGCTGTAGAGGTAGTCGACGTGCTCCGGGCCCAGCGAGTCGCTGCGGAACATCTTGCGGCGCGGTGCCGTGAGCCGCACCGACAGCGCCGGGCGGGGACCGGTCACCCGGGTCTCGGCCAGCGTCAGCGGCACCCCGTGGCGCAGCAGCAGATGGCCGTGGAAACGCCGGCGCATCCGCCGGAACGCCACCGGATCGCTGACGTGCAGGATCGAGGCGAACAGCGGCAGACCCTTACGGCGATCGCGGCGGTACGTCACCAGGCACGCCCCGTGGCGATCGGTCAGCAGCACGTGCCGGGCCGCCGGGGCATCCGCGTGATCCAGATAGCGGGCCAGGTCGGGGCCGGTCAGCGCGCGCCGGATCCGCTCCGGGTCGCTGGTGGCCCGGCCCGGCCACGGCAGGTTCGGGATCAGGGCGGTCGTGGTGTCCAGGAACCGGAACCCGAGCCGGGTGTTGATCGGCACCACGTTGCCGCTCGGCGACAGGTCGGTGAAGTGGTAGCCCGGCCGGGACAGCATCGTCTTCAGCAGCTTGAGGCCGTGGAAGCGGTACTCCGGGAGCACACACCAGGCGCCCAGGTTGCAGAACCGCTCGGTGCGCCCGCCGATCTCCCGCTCCGAGTAGAAGGCGAGCAGCGCGCCCACCACCGCACCGGAGTCGTCGGTAAGCATCAGCCCGTGGTCCGGGGCGTCCACCTTCCACGGCACGTCGACGGCCCGGATCCAGTCCTCGACGGGCACCCGGGAGTTGAGGTGGGTGTGCAGGAACTCGGCCACAGCCCTGATCTCGCCGCCGGTCACCGGCGTCACGCGGACACCCATCGTCAGGCCCTCGACCCGGTGCCGGTGGAACACACAAAGGTGGGGGTCAATGCGGATGTCCTTTCACCATCGGCGGTCCGTGGACCGTACCGCGCGGAATCCGCCCCCTTCGAGGACTGCCGGATTTCCGTCACTTGCCCGTGGGAACCCTTTCATCCGGTCCACAGCGGACGGAACCGACTGAACGGGTGGGAAAATGAGCCGATCGCGGCATCACTCTTGCGCACGGCGGCGGTGAATCCCTTTAGTGTTGTCGATCGGTGACCGTTTCCAAGATCCGACCAGCTCCTCGGTCCCACCATTCAAGATCCGAATTGACGCCGGAGGGGACTAGCGTCGTGAACGATCCGAGAACACCCGGTGGACATCGACGCCGCCGCCGCTGGATACCCATCGCCGTGGTCGCCGCGGCGGTGCTCGCCGCGTCCGCCGGCGCCGCCGCCTACCGGCTCCGGCCGGCCTCGTCGACCGGAGCCGCCCCACCGCCCACCGCACCCACGGCCTCCACTCCGCCGGCCTCCGCTCCACCGGCGTCACCGCGGTCGACGCCGCCCTCCCTCGGCCCGGCCCCGGCGGTGCCACCGCTGAGCGCCAAACCGGCACCGTCCAGTCCCGCCCCCGCCGGCGGCGGCGGAAGTTGCGCACTCCCCGCCTACCCCACCCCGGCCTGCACCGGGGTGCCGGCCGGCTGGACCCCGCGCAAGACCGTCGACGGCGACCTGAAGATCACCAAGGCCGGCACCGTCATCGAGGACCACCTCGTGACCGGGAGCATCACCGTGCAGGCCGACAACGTGACGATCCGCAACACCCGGGTGTACGGCAAAGTCGACAACTTCATCGGCGACCGCATCTACGGCCCTCTGACCATGATCGGCTTGGAGGCGGTCAACCCGCCCGGCCAGGAGTTCACCACCAGCGGCGAATACGCGATCGGCACCGCCTCGTTCACCTGCCGCCGCTGCAAGATCGTGAACCGGATCGAGGGTTTCCGGGCCGGCGGCAGCGGCAGCGCCAACTTCGGCCCGATCCTGATCGAGGACTCGTTCGTGCAGCTGGCCGTGCCACCCGGCCTGTGCGCCAGCGAGGACCCGCACGGCGACGGCATCCAGGGCTACGGCGGCCCGCCGATCACCCTCCGCCACAACACCATCGACCAGCGCCTCGACGACTGCCCGACCGCCCCCGTCTTCATCCCCGCGGGCCAGGGCAACAACGGCGGAGCCATCGACGACAACCTGCTGGCCGGCGGCGGCTACTCGCTGCGCCTGACCGGCGGCCCGTTCACCTCGGTCACCGGCAACAAGATCGTCCAGGGCACCCCCGCGTACGGCCCGGTAGAGGTGACGTGCGGCGAAATCGACGAATGGTCCGGCAACGCCCTGGTCACCTATGACTGGGCCACCGGCCGCATCAAGAAGGAGGTAAAGAAGATCACCGAATGCGGCTAGCCCCGATGCCGCGGACATCCCGCACGGCCCTGAGACCGGGAGGCCACCGGGAACACCGACCCCATCGCGGGCCCATCACAGACCGTGTGGCGGACCGCATGGCGGACCGCGTCAGAAATCCTGCGGCACACCGTGTCACGCACCGTGCGGCACACCGTGTCACGCACCCTGTGGCAGACCTTGTCACGCACCGTGTCGCCGGCCCTGTGGCAGACCTTGTCGCGGAGGACCAGGTGGAAGCCCGTGGCGGAGGGCCACCGCCGGGCGCGAACCGAACCGGTGCCGCGACCAAACCCGAGCTGCGGTTTTCACCCCGGCCAGCGCACACACTGCCGGATCGGGTGCTCCCAACGGCATCCCGGGCCCGGCATACGCTCACGGGCCAGCGTGTGTGCGACGCCGCCGGGCCAGGACACCAAACCCCGCACACGAACCGGGAACCGTGCGCACCCAGCGGCCCCCGCCAACCGCGTGCCGACTTCCGGCGCATTTACCACCACAAGTCACCACACAACCGGCACCACCACACCCCGTGCCGACTTCCGGCGGGCGGGCCCCGGTCACCGGACGGGGCCGTACCGGCGGGTGGGTCAGGTTGGGGGTTTGCCGAGGATTCGGCGGACTGTGGAGGTTCGGACTGTTCGGCGGGGGTGGGTGAACCGCCAGACCGCGCCGCACAAACCCGACAACGCGGCCAGCGTGAACGCGAACGTGGTGAAGCCCAGCGAGTCGAAGGTGCCACCCACCACGATCGCCAGGACCTGGGTGGCGATCAGGGCCGCGCACAGGTGCCGGTCCTCCTCGGTACGGGAGCGGCGCAGGGCGATCGCGGCCAGCGCGATGCAGGTGATGTGCAGGGCCGCCAGTGCCAGGACGCCGATGATGCCGCCGGTGACCAGCGTGTAGAGCCACTGGTTGTCGAGGATGATGTACAGGTCGGGGATGAGGGTGCCGGGGCCGCGGCCCAGCCATGGGCGCTGGGAGAACCAGTGCGAGATGTATTCGTAGTCCTTGGTGCGCCCTTCGATGCTGGGGTCGGCGTCGACCCACAGGAACATCGATTTGAGGGTTCCGAGCAGGCCGGGCCGGACGACTGTCATGGCGCCGAGGACGGCGATCGTGATGACGCCCAGGTTGTAGCGGACCCGCCAGTTCCACGCAGTCACGAACATCACCAGGAAGGCGACGGCGAGGGCGACGACGCCGGTCCGGGAGATGGCGATCGGGATGGCGACCGCGATGGTCAGGGTGAGCACGGTGAACAGGGCGCGGCTGGCCCGGCTCTTGGCGAAGCGGGCGAAGTGCAGGCCGAACGGCACCGCCATGGCGAGTACGGTGCTGAACTCGATGTAGTGGGTGGCGGTGCCGGCCACCCGGAACAGGCCTTCGCCCCGTTTCTGGAAGTCGGCCAGGTCGGATTTGAGTTCGAGGCCGGGGACGACCAGGTGCTGGGCGACGTCGTACTCGAACAGTGATTGGATCAGCCCGACCGCGGCCATGAACGCGGCCGCCCAGACCAGCACCTGGATGACCTTGCGCAGGCGGGCCCAGTTGGCGATACCGTCGGCGGCCATCAGGATCAGGCCGAGGAACTGGAAGGTGATCAGGATGGTGAAGGTCTGGCCGTTGGCTTCCAGGGTGGGCAGGCCGCGCAGCATCCCGGCGATGCAGGACGCCAGGATCGACAGCAGGTAGAACAGGGCGGCCCAGCGCAGCGGCTGCGGGCCGATCATCAGCAGGGTGGGGCTCAGCCGGGCGAGTGCCCACCAGGCGAACAGGGCCAGGGCCAGCACCAGCGCGGGCCGGCCGGCGAAGGTCAGGCCGGGCACGATCAGGGTGGCCGGCAGCATGTAGAGCAGGCAGAGCAGCAGGCAGATGACGCCGGCCACGTCGAGGCGGACCCGCAGGCGCCGGGAGGTGTAGGTGCCGGGGGCGATCAGCGACGGTTCGAGATCGACCGGGTGGTGCAGCGTGGGTGCCGTCATGGCTGGTGCTCAGGAGCGGCGTGACTGGTGTGTCGAGGGCAGCACCACCGTCGAGTCCAGCGGGGCGTCGGCCGAGGCCCGCTGCCGGGGTGCGCGTTTGCGCTGGTCGTCGGGGCGGCGTTCGCTGCTGTAGACGTTGTTCTTGCGGGCCACCGGCGGCTTGATCACCTGGGTCTGTTCGCCGTAGGTCTCCTTGGACCCGTGCTCCGGCTCGGCAGGAGAGGCGGGCGAGGCCGGCGAGACGGACGAGGCAGGTGAGGCAGACGAGGCGGCAGCGGCCCCGACGACGGTGGCGGCGGCCTTGGCGGCCTTCCGCTCGGCCCGGCGGCGCAGCCAGTAGTCGAGGGCGATGGTGCACGCGGTGGTCAGCAGCACGCCCACCCCGGCGGCCACGATGAGCACCCGTTTCCGGGTGCCGCTGTCCTGCTCGGGGGCGCCACCGTCGTTGATCACCAGAGTGGTGATGGTGTCCTCTTCCATCGCCTTGTACTGCGTCTGTTTGGCCTGGATGTCGTCCTGCAGCATCTTGATGATCTTCTGCGTGGTGGCGGCGGCCTGTTCCCTGGTGTCGCCGACCACCTCGATCTCGAACAGCGGGGTGCGGTCGTTGAGGATGACCGTGATGCTGTCCGAGTAGCCCTCCTTGGCGAGCTGTTCGAGGGTGGTCGGGTTGGTGACGGTCAGCGAGGCGGCGTTGCCGAGGGCGGCGAATCCGAGGCCGAGCCACGGGTTGACCGGGCGGGGCTTGGCGTTCGGGTTGACCGGTTTGCCGCTGCTGGGCGCCGGGATCAGCTGCATGTAGCCCATCGACTTGTAGTCGGGTGACACGTTCTGGGCGGCCAGGACCACAGCCGCGACCGATGCCATGAGCAACGGGACGGCGAAATACCACCGGCGCAGCAGCAGCCGGGTGAGGTCCCACAGGTCCACGGTTTCCCTCTCGTCAACGGGTCGTTTCGCCGACCTCACGACGCGATTGGCGAGCCGGCAGCGCAGGGCCCAGTGTCTACCTGCGACCGATCATAGGCAACCGACCGGGAGGGCATCAGAAGACGGACAATCGGCGCCTGTCGCAAAGCCGACAAACTCATTCACATTCCACTGAGGACTCCTTTGTGGATCTTCAATTTACGTCAAAAGCCATCAATACCTGCGACTTGGGTACGGACATTTCTCACGTTCCCTGACGAGCACATGATTCCGGATTTACCCGCATCCGTGACATCCCCGGGAAACGTATGACGCAGGGCCGTCCGGACGGCCGGTTGCCGGTGCCCGTTCGATCCAGCACTGTCACTGCGTTCGGCGAGTGACCAAAGGAGACGGTCGAGACCATGCCCGGGAACCCACACGTCACGATCCTGATCGCCAACCTGCCCGCCGAACGGGACCGCCGGGTCATCCGGGAGTGCCTCACCCTGGAGGAGAAGGGGTTCGACGTCACCGTCATCGCACCCCGTGGTGACAAGAGCCTGCGTGTGCTGCCGGGCAGCCGGAACACCCGGCTCAAGCCGTACCCGGTGAAGATCTACGGCAGTGGGGTGCTGACCTTCGCCGTCGAGTTCGCCTGGTCCTTCCTCTGCATCGCGGTCCGGCTGATCGGCGAGGTGCTGGCCGGGCGCGCCCACGCCGTCCAGGTCTGCAACCCGCCGGACGTCTACTGGCCGCTCGCCCTGCTGCTGCGCGCCATCGGCCGGCCGTGGGTCTTCGACCACCACGACCTGTGCCCGGAGGTGTACGCCTCCCGGGTCGGGGCCGGCCAGACCCCGAACCGGTGGGCGATGCGCCTGCTCGTCGCCATGGAATGGCTCACCCTGCGCACCGCCACCGAGGTGGTCGCCACCAACGAGTCGTTCAAGGCCAACGCGGTCCGGCGCGGTGTCGACCCGGACAAGGTGACCGTGGTCCGCAACGGCCCGGCCGCCCGGGAGATCTCCTCCGGCGACACTCCGGACGACGGCCTGCACCGCATCGTCTACCTGGGCGTCTTCGGCCCCCAGGACAACGTCGAAGGGGTGGTGTCGGCGGCCGCCGAGCTGGCCCGCCGGCGCGGCCGGGACGGCTGGAAGGTGATCCTGGCCGGGGACGGCGAGAGCATGCCGTCGGTCCGCCGGCTGATCACCGAACTCGGTGTCGGGGACGTCGTCGAACTCACCGGCTGGCTGGACGGGCCGGCCGTCGACACCCTGCTGCGCGAAGCCACCGTCGCCGTCCAGCCCGACCTGCCGACCCGGATGAACGACCTGTCGACGATGGCGAAGACCGTCGAGTACGTGGGCCGTGGCCTGCCGGTGATCGCCGCCGACCTGACCGAGACCCGGGCCACCCTGGGCGACGCCGGGGCGTATGTGCCGGCCGGCACCCCGGAGGAGTTCGCCGAGGCGATCGACGCACTGCTCGACGACCCGGACCGGCGGCGGCAGATGAGCAAGCTCGGCCGCGAACGGTTCCTCGGACTGCTCTCCTGGGAGCACCAGGCCGGGCCGTACGCCGCGGTCTTCCAGCGTCTCCTCGCCAAACGCCTGCCGGTGCGCGTCCCCCGGCAGCGGACGGCCGCCGACGACACCGCCCGGACCGGAGAGAAGCAGGGATGACCAGCGTCGTCATCGCCGCCCACAACGAGGCGGCGGTCATCGGGCGCTGCCTGGACGCGCTCCTGGACGGGGCCGCGCCCGGCGAGTTCGACATCACCGTGGTCGCCAACGGCTGCACCGACGACACCGTCGCGGTGGCCTCGTCCCGGCCCGGGGTCCGGGTGCTGGACCTGCCGGTGGCCGGGAAGACCGGGGCGCTGAACGCCGGCGACGACGTGGCCGTCGGATTCCCCCGCGTCTACCTGGACGCCGATGTGGTGCTGACCGGCGCGGCGGTCCGGTCGCTGGCCACCGCCCTGGAAGCGGCGCCGGCCGCCACCGTCGGCCGGGAACTCGACGTCACCGGGCGGCCGGTGCTGGTCCGCGCCTACTACGCGATCCACGGGCGGCTGCCGGTGCTGCGGGACGGGCTGTTCGGGCGGGGCGTGGTGGCGGTGTCGGAGAAGGGACGGGCCCGGTTCGGCCGGTTCCCCGAACTGGTCGCCGACGACCTCTACCTCGACTCCCAGTTCAGTCGCGAGGAGAAGGCGCACCTGGACGCGTACACCTCGATGATCTCGACCCCGCGCCGCACCGCCGACCTGGTCCGCCGCCTGGTCCGGGTCCGGGCCGGCAACACCGCGATGCGCGCGGCCGCCGCCCGCGGTGAGATCACCGTCGGAGTCCGGGCCGCCGACCGCTCGTCCTGGCTGCGGGACGTGGTGCTCCCCCACCCCTGGCTGGCCCCGGCCGCGGTCTGCTACGTCGCGATCACCGCGCTGGCCGCCTGGTCGGCACGCCGGGCCACCCCCGCGGACGCCTGGGCCCGCGACGAGTCATCGAGGACCTGATGAGCATCCTGAACGTCTGCTTCCACGGCATCGGCACCCCGGGACGGGAGCTGGAACCCGGCGAGGACCGCTACTGGATCAGCCCGGAACTGTTCGAGGCCGTCCTCGACGAGATCCGGGACTGGCCGGGGCTGCGGATCAGCTTCGACGACAGCAACACCTCGGACGTCGAGTACGGCCTGCCCGCCCTGCTCGACCGCGGGCTCACCGCCGACTTCTTCGTGCTCGCCGGCCGCCTGGACAGCCCGGGAAGCCTCGGCGACGACGAGGTGCGGCTGCTGCACCGGCACGGCATGACGATCGGCACCCACGGCATGCGGCACATCCCGTGGCGCGGCCTGTCCCCGGCGGAGGCCGACGAGGAACTGGTGGCCGCCCGGGAGATCCTCACCAAGGTCACCGGCGTCGACGCCGGCACGGCGGCGTGCCCGCTCGGCCGCTACGACCGCGAACTGCTCACCCGGATGCGGCGGCTCGGCTACACCCGCGTCTTCACCAGCGACCGCCGGCCGGCCCGCGGATCGTCCTGGCTCCAGCCGCGCTTCACCGTCCGTAACGATGACACTCCGCAATCGCTCCGTTCCGAGGCGATCACCGGGCCGGGCCTGCTCGGGCGCGCCAAGCTGGAGACGATCGGGCTGGTCAAGCGACTGCGCTGAGGCGCTTGACGTCATCTAGCAGGATCAGGTGGGTGTGGAATGCGAGGCTCGTTCGTGCGCTGTCGGTAACCGGAGTGGTCCTGACGTTGGCCGCCTGCTCGACCCCGGCGCCGCCGGACTGGGTGTCACCCGCCCCATCGGCGTCGTCGTCCGGCCCGGCCGAGTCCACCGCGACCACGAACGCCGACCGGTCCGCACTGCGCGCCAGACACGGCATCCCCGATTTCGCCGACCCGCCCACCCCGCAGCCGATCACCCTGGCCGGCGGCGATTCCGTCGAATATCTGCACCGCATTCCGACCGATCAGAAAGTGGCGTTCCTGACCATCGACGACGGCTACCTGAAACTGCCGGAGGCGCAGGAACTGATCGCCGCCGCCGGCGTTCCGGTCACCCTCTTCCTGACCACCGACGCGATCAAGGACGACCCGGATTACTTCCGGCCGATGGTGGACGCGGGAGCCGTCGTCGAATCACACACCATCAGCCATCCGAACATGCGCGGCAAGTCCTTCGAATTCCAGAAGAAACAGATCTGCGGCTCGTCCGACAAGCTGGAGAAATGGTTCGTCCGGCGGCCCACCCTGTTCCGCCCGCCCTACGGCAACAAGGACGCCACCACGCTGCGGGCGGCCAAGGCCTGCGGGATGACCGCGGCCTTCATGTGGACCGAGACCGTGCACAAGGGGAAGGTGCGCTATCAGGGCCCCAAGGGGGTGAAGCCGGGCGACATCATCCTGATGCATTTCCGGGAGGCGTTCCGGGATGATTTCGTCTCCGCTCTCAAGGCCATTCACCGGGCCGGGCTGACTCCGGCCTCCCTTCAGGATTACATGCCCGCTTCCGATTAGCACCCGGCCCGAAACGTCAGAACCGTTCCTTCTGGTACGGGATTATCCGTTCGTCGCCGGATATCGGGGTGCTGTGGCTACCGCGCGCGGTCGCATGTGGTTTCGGCCTTCGGCGCGGGTTCCGGGCTTATGCGAGCTTGACGGCCGGCGGTCAGCTTTCGGGGATCCGTTTCCGTGTGATGTGGCTTGAGCCGGTCACCACGCTCATCGGGGGGACGTCCGTGGCCACTGTGGTGCCGGCACCCACTGTTGAACCATGGCCGATGGTGACGCCCGGGGTGATGGTGACGGCGGCACCGATCCAGACGTCGTCCTCGATGACTATCGGGGCGTGGGTGAGGTAGTCGAAGCGTTCGCTGGGGTCCACCGGGTGGCCCGCCGTGGTCAGGGTGACCCGGGGGCCGATCAGGACCCGGTCGCCGATGGTGATGCCGCCGAAGTCGAGCAGGTAGCAGCCCTGGTTGATGAACACCCGGTCACCGAAGGTCGTGTGCAGACCGTAGTCGCAGTGGAACGGCGGCAGAACGGTCAGCGAGTCCGGAACCGACCGTCCGAAGATCTCGGCGAGCAGCCCACGGCGACCGTCCAGATCGTCGAACGACAGCGCGTTCAACCGCGCCGTCAAACCCATCACCACGTCGACCCGCCGGGCAAAGGCCCGCGACTCGAACGTCCGAGTCGACAGGCGCTGCTCGTCACGCATCCACCCATGCTGCCACCCCCACCCCCAACCCCAACCCCCGTCACCCCATGCCCGTCACCCAATGCCCGTCACCCAATGCCCGTCACCCAATGCCCGGTGGTCGGTGCCCTGCGCCCGGCGCCCGGCGCCCGGCGCCCGATACCGGTGCCCGATGCCCGGTGGCCGATGGCAGATGCCCGATGGCCGGTGCCCGATGGCCGGTGCCCGGTGGCCGGTGCCCGGTGGCCGGTGCCCGGTGGCCGGTGCCCGGTGGCCGGTGCCCGGTGGCCAGTGGCCGGTGGCCGGATTGAGCCTCTCTCCTCAGCCGCAGTCGGTCCCTCGTGCTGGCGCCACTTAACCACGATCGTAATTGTTTATGCCGCAATGCACCTTATTTCGGTCGCCAGAAACCTTTGCAGCGATCCCGTACAGGGGCCATCCTCGCCCAACTACACAGATCTTGGAGGATTTTCCCCCGCCTGGTCACGTCCACCGAAGTGGTGTATGACCTGGACTTTCCGGGATGAACGAGGCGGCCACCGCAGATCCTTCGGATTGTTCGAAGATCACGAAGGAGAGACCTGCGATGGCCGCAGAACCGAGTTTGGACCTTGCCG